>CALFLO010000104.1 GCA_937880175.1 uncultured Gluconobacter sp. | reverse complement strand
CAACGCAACGTCTCATACAGCTCCCTTTCCTGTTCGAAGCGTTGCGCGCCCTACGCCCAGATCAAGGCGCAAATTTGGCAGGCTGCCCCATTGGCGCCCCCGAAACTTCGTTGTCCTGCATCACGACCGTCCCGCGAACGATCGTCGCCATCGGCCAGCCCGTCACGCGTGTTCCGTCAAACGGCGTCCAGCCTGCTGGCGTGACGATCCAGTCATTGGTAATTTCGCGCTCGGCCTTCATGTCCACGAGGGTGAAATCGGCATCGAATCCGACAGCCATGCGCCCCTTCGTCTGCAATCCGTAAACCCGTGCCGGTCCGGCCGCCATCAGATCCACCAGACGCGACAGCGACAGACGCCCCGCATTCACGTGATCGAGCATGACCGGCACGATCGTCTGCGTGCCCGTCAGCCCAGCCGGGCATTTCGGCCAGGGAAGTTGCTTGGCCTCAAGCGGATGCGGCGCATGATCGGACGACACCACGTCCACGCGCCCGTCACGCACCGCACGCCAGCTTTCCTCCCAGTGCGGCCGATCACGCAGCGGCGGGTTCATGACGGCCAGACCACCGAGCTTTTCGTAACAGTCCGGCGCCACCTGCGTGAGATGGTTCACCAGAACCTCGACCGTGGAAATATCGCGGTAATCCGCCAGATATTTCAGCTCCTCTGCCGTCGAGACATGCAGGATATGTGCCGGGCGGTTGGTCTTGCGCGCCAGCGCCATGATGCGGCGCGTGCCAAGGAACGCACATTCCACATCCCGCCACACGCTGTGCGTCTCGTAAGGCTGCCCTTCATGGAACATCGGTTTGCGGGCCTGAAGGCGATATTCGTCCTCGGAATGATAGGCCACGCGGCGATGCCCCGAGCGCATGACCGCCTCGAGCCCGGCATCGTCCTCGATCATCAGATTGCCCGTCGACGACCCGGCAAACACTTTCACCGCACACACGCCCGGCTGCTGCTCCAGCATCGCCAGATTCGGCGTGTTCTCCCGCGTCGCGCCGACATACATCCCGACATCCACATGCGCCGTCTTGCGGATATGATCGCGCTTCCAGTCGATCATCGTCACGTCCGTCACACTCGGGGACGTGTTGGGCATGTCAAAAACCGTCGCGATACCGCCCAGAGCCGCAGCCCGTGTTCCGGTTTCAAGCGTCTCGACCTCCGGCTTGCCCGGATCACGCAGATGAACGTGCGCGTCGATCAGCCCGGGCAGAACATGCAGACCACGCGCATCGATCACTCGGCCCGCCTCATCCGCAGACCCGACAGACAGTGACGCCACCTTCCCGTTGCGCACGCCGATATCCGCTTCAGCCTCGCCCCATGGAAAAACGCAGCGTCCGCCGCGGATGATCAGATCGTAATGCATGTTCCGTCCTTGCAAATCAGTAAGACACTCAGGCCCAAAATCGTTTCGCTCAACAAGCGCGCGAGAGAGTTTCGAACGTATCCCCGTCCACGGGAACCCCTTCGATGTGATGACGGTGCCACAGCGCGTAAAACAGCAGCGTCCAGGCCTGCCGCGCCACACCGCGCTGGCTGGCCCGGGCGAAAAGACGCTCCACGTCCGGCCCGGACATCATGGCCCTGATGCAGGGCTGCCGCGCGACCAGCGGTCCCAGACGGTAAGCCTGCTTCTCGATCCACGGTCCGACCGGCACGGTAAATCCCTGTTTCGGCGCGAAGGGACGTGCCTGTGGCAGGGCATCCTGAAGCCAACGCCGCAGAAGCCATTTGCCGTAACCGTCCCGCACTTTGAACTGCTCCGGCAGCGGCCAGATCGCCTTGGCGACAACCGGATCCAGCAGTGGGGTCCGTCCTTCGACGGAATGTGCCATCAGGCACCGGTCCAGCTTGAGCAGCAGGTCGTTGGGCAGCCATTCGGCAATATCCAGCGCCTGTGCGCCTTCCAGCCCCGAGACACCGAGGGCCAGCTCCGTCATGGCAATCCCGCGCCGCCACTGCCGCCCATGCTCTGCAAAGCGCCTGCCGAACGTGCCGGACCGGTACGGCCCGCGACCGCCCTTCCACCAGGGCTTCATGACCCTGCGATAGCGGCCATAGCCTGCAAAAAGTTCGTCCCCGCCCTCACCGCTGAGAATGACGGTGACGTCCTTTCGCGCCTCACGCGCCAGAAACCATGTCGGGATGACAGCATAATCCGCAGCCGGATCATCCATGCACGCCACGATGGACGGCAGATCGCGCCAGACCATCTCTTCCGTCACCGTCAGAACATGATGCTCGGCCCCGACTGATGCCGCCAGTGCGGCGGCATCAGCAGATTCGTCCGCAGCCCCGGCATCGAAACGCGCGGTCCAGGTGCGGGGATGCGGCAGTCCCAGCCGGTGCGCCGCAGCCAGAATGACTGAACTGTCGATCCCGCCCGACAGGAACAGTCCCAGCGGCACATCCGCCCGCAGATGCGCACCGACACTGTCGAGCAGCGCCGCATCCAGCCGCGCCAGCGCCTGCTCGTCGCTCAGACGGGCCGGAACCGTATCCCGCGCTTCATGCAGAACATGCCGTCGGCGCGATTCCACGATTCGCCCATCCACGATCCGCAGCGTCTCACCGGGCAGGAGCCGACGGATCCCGTCAAAAATAATGTCCTGACCCGTCGTGAACTGAAGCTGCATCAGTTCATCGCGCGCACCGTCCCGAACACTACGCTTTCCAAATCCGCCCGCCAGCAGTGCCTGCGGTTCGGAAGCGAACGCGATTCCCCCCTCATAAGCCGCGATATAAAGCGGCTTGATGCCGAACGGATCGCGCGACAGCACCATTTCATGCCGCCCATGCTCGTTCTCCACGATCGCAATGGCGTACATCCCCCGCAATTCGTGCGTGTAACCCGCCCCGTCATGCAGCCACAGATGCAAGGGCGGCTCACAGTCGCTCTGGGTCTGAAACGACGTCCGGGAAAAGCGCTTGCGGATCGCCGGATCGTTATAGATCTCCCCATTCGCAATCAGCGCCGCCGCGCCAAGCCTGAACGGCTGCGCGCCACCCGCGATATCGACGATGGAGAGCCGCCGGTGACGCAAGGCCGCACCGCCCAAATCCAGCCGCCCCTCCCCATCCGGCCCACGATGGAAAATGGCCTGCGACATC
Source organism: uncultured Gluconobacter sp. (assembly GCA_937880175.1). Classification (GTDB taxonomy): domain Bacteria; phylum Pseudomonadota; class Alphaproteobacteria; order Acetobacterales; family Acetobacteraceae; genus Gluconobacter. The sequence goes on along the minus strand of CALFLO010000104.1, from coordinate 9,531 downwards.
CGCTCCAGCGCGTCCTGATCCGGACGATGCCCTGGCAGGCAGGACAGACCCGCAATTCCACACATCAGGCGCGCACCCCATCCAGAAAAGCCGACCATCGCGCCATAACGACACTTTGGGAAAATTCCCGCTCGAAACGCGCCCGCCCGTTGACGGCGAGACGCTGCGCTATTGCTGCGTCCTCCAGAACGCTCCCGATCTGCATCGCAAAATCGCGCTCGTCCTCAACCGCGGCCAGAAGCCCGTCCTGCGTCCCTTCAAGGATTTCCTTCGGCCCCTGAATAGCGCTCGCTACGACCGGAACCCCGGCCGACAGGGCTTCGATCACAACGTTGCCCAACGGTTCGATCCGGGACGGACAGACCAGAACGTCACATGCCCGCAGCCAGGGACCACTCTGCGCGATCCAGCCGGGAAGATGCAGCCGATCCGCAACATTTTCCGCCTTCGCCAGCGCCTCAAGCGCCTCCCGCTCCGGCCCTTCACCCGCAATCACCAGATGCATGCCCGGCAGATGCTTCATCGCCCGGATCAGAACATCGAAAGCCTTGTTCTCATGCAGCCGTCCCAGGGCGAGAACAAACGGCACGTCGGGCGGCAGGAACGCGGGCCGCTGCGGCGTCACGGACGAAAAATCCGTCGCAAAATTGGGCAGATGATGCACGCGATCGGCGGCCCAGCCCTGCGTCCGCATCCACTCCGCCAGACCACGTGTATTGCCGATCAGATGGTCGCAGCGGCGATAGTTCGATAGATCGTAATACCCGCCCAGACGCCCGGCCATCTGCCACGGCCCTGACGGCACCAGCCGTGCTGCCCGGCTCATCCATGCCACGACGACATCCGGCCTGAACGCTTTCAGACTGCGCCGAAGCCCCGGCGTGGTCCGCAGGTCCAGCAGTCCGCCGAACCGGAAGGACTGCGTGTCAACGCCCGCTTCCTCAAGCCGTGCGACCCGGCCTTCATCCTGCCGGATCAGCGCCTGAACGGGGCGTCCGTCCCGCATCTGCGCCATGGTCAGACGCTCGAAGAACAGCTCCGCGCCACCCCGGGGAGCGCCTGCCATTACATGGGCCACACGACCCCGATACCCGTTGGGCGATGCAGAATTCATATCTCTTCTATCGGCCATGACCGACAGGGCATCAAGTCAGTCCGAGCCCCCGTCCGAAGCACAAACGTCTTTTTCATGCAGGATCTCCGTCGCGGCCTTCAGCACAGTCGCAACACCCAAGCCTTCGATGGGTGCATGCCCCTCCGGTCCCGGCGCCTCCACGAACCGGGCAAGCCGCCCGGCCGGTGCATATTCCGAGGCCCGCGACGGCCCGAACAGACCAAGCGTCGGCGTCCCCGCCGCGGCGGCCAGATGCATCAGCCCCGAATCATTTCCCACGAACAGATCACAGCGCTGAAGCAGCGCAGCCACCTCATCCAGCGACCGGTTTCCACCCAGATCCAGAGCCTCCGGCAGCGCCTTCAGCACCGGCTCCGCCCTCTCCCGTTCCCCCTCGCCGGGGCCATAGAACACGACGGGACGCAGATTTTCCGCCCTCAACGCCTGCGCCAGTTCCACAAACCGCTCAGGTGGCCAGATCTTGCCATCCCAGTTCGCCGTCGGTCCCAGCGCCAGCCACCGTCCTTCGGGCAGGACCGCGACCGCATTTGCCCGCTGCCCTTCCGAAGTCCAGACGCGCGGCATAGGCGTCCTGCGATACCCGAGCGCATCTCCAAGCTGCTCAACCCGCCGCCCCGGCCGGCGCCCCCCCTGCACAATGATCCGCCGCCGCGCACTCAGTGTCAGTCCGATCAGGGAACCCCGCAGATCCACGACCATAAACCAGCGCGTCCGGAAACAGGCGCGCCACAGATCAACCCAGTGCCGGTCATGACGGCGTTTTTCCATGGTGATGATGCGCTCACAACGCGGGTCAGCCTCGAAAAGCCCCGCCGCCACGGGGCCGCAGACCACAGTAAACAGCGCCGCCGGATAACGCTTCTGCAACGCATCCAGCACACCCGTTGAAATAACCGCATCGCCCAGACGGTTGGACGTGATGAACAGGATCCGCATCATTCGCGATGCCACACCGCGTCCTTGATAGTGCCGACGAAAGCCTCATGCGCCTGCAACTCTTCCGCGGTCGGGGGCGCCATTTTCCGTGCCGGGCGATGCGCCAGCGCGTTGATCCCCTCGGTCATGCTGCGACTACGGGACGGGCCCGCCAGCCCAAGGCCGCGCTGACGCCCCCCCATGAGTTCGACATACACTTCGGCCAGAAGCCTGCAGTCCAGCAGCGCGTTATGGGTCCCGCGCTGAGACAGGTCGATGCCGAAACGCCGGCACAGCGCATCCAGACTCGCCGGAAGGCCCGGATATTTCTTCCGCGCCATCTCCACCGTATCAATGGCCCGGCTGGCATAGTCGAGCGGCTCGCGACCGCAGGCCTTCAGCTCGGCATTGACGAACTTGAAATCGAACCGCGCATTATGCGCGATCATCGGGCTGTCCCCGATGAACTCCAGAAACCCGTCCGCCACCTCGGCAAATTTCGGCTTGCCTTCCAGATCCTCGATCCGGAACCCGTGCACCTTCGTCGCCTCGGGCGGAATGTCGCGCTCGGGATGAACCATCACATGATAGGCCTCACCCGTCGGCAGATCGTCGATCAGTTCGAGGGCCGCGATCTCGATGATGCGGTCGCCCATATCCGGATCAAAGCCCGTGGTTTCCGTATCGAACAGGATGGATCGTTTCATGACGCCTCACGAAGCCGGTGCAACAGGGCATGAACCTGCCTGACGGCCTGCCCACGCGACAGGCCGGTTCGTATCACGATGTCGGCCCGGCGTCTGCGCTCATGGTCACTCATCTGACGCGCCAGCAACCCTTTGGCATCCGCCACACTCATGCCTCCGCCATTGCGACCGCGCTGCCGGATGCGCGACAGCCGCGTTCCCAGCGGGGCTTCAGCAACCACAACCACATTGCAGCGCCGGTCCTCGCCGATTTCCATCAGCAGCGGAATATCCAGCACGCAGAACGGTTCATGCCGCGCCCGGCACTGCTTCAAAAACCGCTCACGCTCGGCCCGGACCAGCGGATGCACGATGGCTTCGAGACGTTTCAGCGCCTCAGGACGTCCCCGCACGGCCTCACGCAGCGCTGCACGATCCAAACGCCCCCCGACCACGGTTCCGGGAAATGCCTGCCCGATCAACGGCAAGGCCTTCCCCTGTTCACCCTGAAGCGCCTTAACACACGCATCCGCATCAAAAACCGGCACGCCTGCCCTGCGGAAAAGCGCGGCAACCGTGCTTTTCCCGGCCGCCATCCCTCCAGTCAGACCAATGATCTTCACGCGTCAGTGCGCAGGCTCGCCGCCAGCAGATCAAACGTCGTCCGGTCCGCTTCAGGATCAACACCGAACCACGCCCGAAACCCGGCCCGCGCCTGATGCACGAGCATCCCCAGACCGTCCACCGTTCGCAGCCCCCGCGCCTGAGCCGCCAGCAGAAGCGGCGTCTCGCGCGGCGTATAGACGATATCCGTCACACACAGCCCCGGCGCGGCCTCCCGAAGGACCGCATCCCAGTCCATCCCGGCTCTACCGCCCATCCCCATCGACGTCGCATTCACCAGAAGCGAACAACCCGACAGCAGCGACGGCCATTCATACCAGGCCACGGCTTCACCGCCACCCAGCGCCTCGACCAGAGCCTCGGCCCGCTCCAGCGTCCGGTTGGCAATCACAACCTCACAGCCCCGATCCAGAAGCGCCGCCGCCACTGCCCGTGCCGCACCACCCGCACCCAGAACCATGGCACGACCGGCAATCGTCACGTCATGTGCGCCCAGATTGTCGCAAAAACCCGTCCCGTCCGTGCAGTCGCCAATGATCCGCCCGGCCACGAAACAGATCGTGTTCACCGCCCCCGCCCGCTTGGCCGTCGGGGTCAGCTCGTCACAGGCCCGCATCGCCGCTTCCTTGTGCGGAATGGTGACATTCACGCCCTGGAACCCGGCGGCCGCCAGTCCACGCAGCGCCTGATCAAACCCTTCCGGTCGTGTGGGCAACGGCATATACGCACCGTTCACACCATTCACCCGGCACCAGTGATTGTGCATCAGCGGCGAGCGTGAATGCTCCACCGGCCATCCCATAACGCCCGCGAGTTTCGTGTGCCCGTCAATCATGCGCCCGCTCCTTCCGCCAGCCTTTCCCAGACTTTCGGCAGAAGCACCGCCAGACGCGCAGCCCATTCGCGCTGTCCGGTCTTTTCCGCAATCAGATCCTGCCGGATTTCAATTTCCAGATAGGGCAATCCACCCGCTTCCGCATGACGCGGCACCGTATAATCGGATGCGTCCGTCAGAACGTAGGGTTCATTGTCGCCCACACACAGCGTCTTGTCTTCCCGCAGCAGTTCCAGCGCAATCGACGCCATCCGGCTGTCCTGATTGTGAAGGATACCGACCTGCCAAGGCCGGTCCATGCCGTTCATCTGCGGCGTGAAGCTGTGCAGCGCAATCAGTGCCGTCGGGCGGGGGCCGCGTTCGGTCAGGACTTCCGCGATCGTGTCATGATACGGATGCAGGATTTCCCGCTCCCGCTTCGCCCGGCAGGTCTCCTGCGCCGCCTGATTGACCGGAATCGGCGTCCCGTCGCTCACCAGCGGCATGGAGGTCGGATGGCCTGGCGCACGGTTGCAGTCGATCACAAGCCGGGAATAGACCTGCTCGATCAGCGCCGAACCCAGCGTTTCGTGCAGGACACGCCCCACACCCACGATACCGATATCCCAGGCAATGTGACGCTCCCAGTCCTCGGTCTGCACCCACATATCCCCCAGCGCATCCGGAACCGCCCGCCCCGCATGCTCGCTCACGAACACGAACGGAGACGGCTTTTTTTCAGGAAAGAGAAGGAAAGGCGCCGGATCACTGGCGCCGAGAAGGGGAGCAGACATCAGGACTTCACACTCTTACTATCCAGCCAAGGCCCGCACAGTATGCCTCACGGCGTCCGCCGACCAGTCCATGTTCCCGATGGACTCCGCGACGACCTCGCCTTTCGCATTCAGGATCAGCGAACGCGGCACACCATGCAGGGACATGACATCCGGCGTCAGATCCTTCAGGTCATCGGGACGCACCTGCCGGATGGACTGCACCAGAGCCGCCTGATCCGCCGTCTCCATCATCACACCCGACACCGGATCGACCAGCACCGGAAGCGTGTCTATCCCGTGGCTGTCATAAAACGCCCGGACCTTCGGAATGGTGCTGCCACGCACCGCAACCGCCACGATCTGCGGACCATCCGCGTCCAGAGCCTTCGCCGTCGCATTCACCGAAGGCAGTTCACGGATGCAGGGCGGGCACCAGGTTGCCCAGAAATGCAAAATGAACGGATTGCCGTACCAGTGCGACAGCGGCACGTCCTGCCCCTGCTCGTTCTGCACGCTCAGCGGCGGCAAAACCTTCGGCACCGCCAGCCTCCCAAAAGAGTTCGGCTCGAAAGCCAGACCTTTTCCAGCCTCTTCCTTTGCAGCCGTTGCAGCAATGGCCCCTTTTGAGAGAGCGCCTCCCGAAACCAGAAGGGCCCCGGCCCCTCCCAGAAGATGACGACGTGTCAGGGGAAAAGTCATGTTGGACATCCGTTCCTTCGTTACAGCAGATCAGTCATGGCGCGGCTCAGGCAGCGGTCGCGGCCAGCACCCGGCGCAGCGCATCGGTAGCTCCGGGACTGGCCCAGTCCAGCGATCCCGCCGCCGTCGCCCGAACGCACCCTGCGTTATCAATCAGGAATGTTACGGGGATGGCAAGCGCTCCGTTGCCGGACAACATTTTCAGATCCTCCCCGGCGACCGTCCAGACGGGCAGCCCGACCACGTTATTGCGCGTCAGGAACGCCCGGATATCATCCGGTGAACCGCTCGAAACCGCCACCGGGATAACCGGACAATCCGGTCCCCATGCTTTCATGAAAGCCGCCAGCCCCGGCAGTTCGTGGCGACACGGCGGGCACCACGTCGCCCAGACATGCAGCAGAAACGGCGTCCCCCGATGCGAAGCCAGCGCATCACGCGCGCCATCCGGGCCGGACAGCCCGAACCCGACAGGCTCCGAAACGGCTTTCCCCGGCATCAGACGATCGATCGGCATCCCCCTCCGAACGACCGTCCCCGCCAGCTTCGAGGCCCCGTAACCCACCGCAACGGCGAGGCCCGCTGTCCCGAAAACAACATTCCGCCGACTGACCAGACCGGAACTCACGCCGGTTTGGACGCCTGAAGATCCGACAGGATCTTCTCCAGCGACGCCCGAGTATCCGGCGCAGCCCACGCCATTTCCCCTTCAACGCTGGCCCGCAGTCGCCCCTGCGCATCGATCACGCAGGTCATGGGCAGGCTCGGCTCGCCGGATGTGCCCCCCGACGCAAACCATTGGGAAAACTCATGCTGCCCCAGCGTCCAGGGCGCGATATGCGGCAGATTGCCTTGCGCCAGAAAGATCATGACCTTCGGCAGCGGGCTGGCCACGGCCACCGGAATCACGGGAATGCTCGACCCTGTTTTCTCGATAAACGCATTCAGCGCCGGCAACTCCAGCCGACAGGGCGGACACCAGGTTGCCCAGAGATGCAGAATGAACGGCCGCCCCCGCAACGTAGCGAGGGAAAGGGCCGTTCCTCCCGGCCCCACAAGCTGGAAGTTCACAGGCTCCAGCCGGGGCGCACCCGGCCTCAGCGACGGCAGGATCGGCTGCGCGCCATCTGCCGCGCGAGCAGAATTCCCCAGCCCGCAATTGCAGAGGGAGGCTGCCGCAGCTAGGCTGGCTGCTCTTCCAAGAAGGGTTCGCCGGTCGATCTGCTTCCGAATCATCTGTTTACGGTTCCCATGAAAAACGCTCCTGTCGATACACAATCAGATGCCGCTACATCCTTTGAAGGCACAGCCGCCAATCCGCAATGGGGTGGCCGTTTTGCCTCGGGTCCGGCCGCCATCATGGGTGAAATCAACGCCTCCATCGGATTTGACAAAATCCTGTGGCGACAGGACATCCGCGGCTCCCTCGCCCATGCCGCCATGCTCCAGAAGGTCGGCCTGCTGACCGAAACCGAGCTGGTCGAAATCCGTCAGGGCCTCGGCGACATCGCACAGGACATCAGCGAAGGCCGCTTCGACTTCTCTCCGGCCCTCGAAGACATCCACATGAACATCGAGGCCCGCCTGTCCGAGCGCATCGGCGAGGCAGGCAAGCGCCTGCACACGGCGCGCTCGCGCAACGATCAGGTCGCCACCGATTTCCGCCTCTGGGTCCGCGATGCGATTGACGGCCTTCAGGAGCAGACCGCCGCCCTGATGCGCTCTCTCGCCACCCGCGCACTCGAACATGCCGCAACGCCGATGCCGGGCTTCACGCATCTTCAGGTCGCCCAGCCGGTCACATTCGGCCACCATCTTCTGGCCTATGTCGAGATGCTGTCGCGCGATCGCGGCCGCCTGCGCGACGCTCGCGCCCGTCTGAACGAATGCCCGCTCGGCTCGGCCGCCCTTGCCGGTACGTCCTTCCCGATCGACCGCCGCATGACGGCCGCAGCGCTGGATTTCGATCGCCCGACCGCCAATTCCCTCGATGCCGTCTCCGACCGTGACTTCGCGCTCGAATTCCTCTCCGCCCTGTCGCTACAGGCCATGCACCTGTCACGTCTGGCCGAGGAAATCGTGATGTGGGCCTCCGCCCCCTTCGGGTTCGTCACGCTGTCGGATGCCTTCACGACCGGCTCGTCCATCATGCCGCAGAAACGCAACCCGGACGCCGCCGAACTGGTGCGCGCCAAAATCGGCCGGATCATGGGCGATTTCGTAGGCCTGCTCACAGTCATGAAGGGCCTGCCCCTCGCCTATGCCAAGGACACGCAGGAAGACAAGGAACCGGTCTTCGACGCGACCGAGGCCATGACGCTCTCTCTGGCCGCCATGGACGGCATGATCCGCGATCTGAAAGCCAACGCACCGCGAATGCGCGAAGTCGCAGGCATGGGCTTCTCCACCGCCACGGACCTCGCCGACTGGCTGGTCCGCGAACTGCGCGTCCCCTTCCGCACCGCCCATCACGTCACCGGCCGTCTGGTCGGCATGGCGGAACAGAAAGGCTGCGATCTGGCCGACCTGTCGCTTGAAGAGATGCAGTCCGTCGAACCGCAGATCAACAAGAGCGTCTTCGATGTCCTCACCGTCGAAGCGTCTCTGGCCTCCCGCACCAGCGAAGGCGGCACCGCGCCAGCCAATGTGAAGCATCAGGCCGAAGCATGGCTCGCAAAACTTGGAGAAACCGCGTGAAAACACTGCTGCTCGTCAGCATGGCCGTCATGGCTCTCAGCCTGACCGCCTGCGGCAAAAAAGGCGCCCCGCACGCCCCCGGCCCCGCGCAGGACATCACCTATCCGGGCACGTACCCGCCCGAATAAGCGCTCGCCTCCAGAGCCTGCAACACGAGTGGATGGTCCAGAACCTGCCGGGCCGTCCACCCCTCCTGCCGCAGAAGCCGCACACCTTCCGCCCCATCCCGCTTGGACAGTTTCTGTCCATCAGCATCCATGATGAGTGCATGATGCGCGTAAGTCGGCTCCGGCCAGCCCATCAGCTCCTGCAACACACGCTGGACTGACGTCGCCTCATACAGATCCCGCCCCCGCGTCACGATCGTAACGCCTTCAAACGCGTCGTCATGCGTCACGCACAGATGATACGACACCCCAGTATCCCGCCGCGCCAGAACGATATCGCCGAACGCATCGGCCTGTCCTGTAATCCGACCATGCCCGACCTCATGCCAGCCCGGTACGCCCTGCAACACATCCAGCGCACGTGCCATATCGAGCCGCCACACCGGATCACGTCCCTGTCCCGCACGGACTGCCCCATGCCGACAGGTCCCCGGATAAGCGACACTCCCATCTGGCGCGACCTGTGTCGCAGCTTCGGCAATCTCCCGCCGCGTACAGAAACACGGATACAGCAACCCCCGTTCCCGCAGATTGGCCAGCACGGCGTGATACTCCGCCAGATGCTCCGACTGCCGCCGGACCGGCCCGTCTGACGACAAGCCGAGCCACCCCAGATCCTCACGCAAAGCCTGCGTCAACTCCGGCGTACAGCGCGTCGTATCAATATCCTCGATACGAATCAGAAACTTTCCGCCGTCACCCGCCATGATCCGCGAATACAGCCCCGAGACCACATGCCCCAGATGCAGAAATCCCGTGGGACTCGGCGCAAATCGTGTTGTGGGAGGAGGCGTCATGAATGTGTCACCAGCGTTTTCTTGCGGTCCGCGCAGTTTACTGGAATAGTTCTTTCAAAGAAGCCGACGACACGTGTTTTCCCGCTGTTTGTCCTGTTTTCATTCGGCGCCGTAATCCCCGCATGTGTCGTCCTTGCAGAAAGGATGCGTGTGGTGTCCGCCAGCGGTCAACATTTTCCGGCTCTTGTCCTGAACGCGGATTTCCGTCCGCTATCCTATTT
>CALFLO010000103.1 GCA_937880175.1 uncultured Gluconobacter sp. | reverse complement strand
CAGAAATCGCAAATGGGTCTGTTCGTCCGAACTGTCGGTATCACCCGGGCCACCATGAGGATCGGCCTGGCCAATATCGTCTATAATATGCGCCGCTTCCTCTTCCTGGAGCGGATCAGCGCGAATGCATAGCAATCCAGCGGGTGGTGGCACTCGATCTGCTCAAAACGCAGATCGAAAACGACCCCAAAAGCAGTCAATCAAATCACCAAAAACCTGAAATCACCAGCCAAGCGTATCAATAAAGGGTTCTTCGATCCCTCCATCTGACAGAAGGAGTCGCAGCAGCCTGAAGACAGCCTCTACCCACCAGAGGTCGACGGCGGATATGTAATAAGTCCTTTGTTTTCTACAACGGCACCGGGCGTTATCTGTGCCTGAACGGCGTTTGTAAGAGAAAGGATGTGAAAGACCTTTTGATTACTTTCCAGAAGATAGTCTGTAATGATGCGTCTATGACATCGCCACCACAGGACTTCTGCGCACATGATGGCAACGGTGTTCTGTCTTCCCAGTTCGAGGAGTTTTGCCAATCCTTGATGAAAGACTTCACCCAACGCATAATCGGCATAGTTGTGGAAACTCTGCACGCGCCAGAAGGCATTTGTTTCTGTACAAACCGTTTTTGAACGGGGGCGTCGTCCACCAAGTTCCGGGATATGACAATATCCAATATTATACGCGGCCAGTTCCGAGACAAGGCGTGCCCCATCAAACTCACGATTGCGTCTGGAGTATGGAAAGGCGCGAACATCCGCAATCATCGTGATATTATAATGACGCAAAATCGCAATAAAATCAGATAATGAATATGTGGAGTGACCGACTGTGTAAAAAGGTTTAAAAACCCTGTCGGCCTTTTGTATATCAGGAGTAGAAACCGTCATGCAGTCACAGACCTTCGAAATCGGCGATATTGTTTCATGGAACTCTGAGGCTGGTTACGTCACTGGTCAGATCCGTGCCATACACACCATGCCTTTTATGGTGAATGGATATCAGCATCATGCATCGTCTACAAATCCACAATATGAAATTGAAAGCCTCAAAACCGGACATATTGCTTTTCATAAAGGTGTCGCCTTGACACTGGTCGAGCACTAATTTTTGTCTTTTTACTCTTGGATATTACGTCCTACTCTAAGTGATAACAGGGAGCTGGTGAGTTCTAGATTTCATTTTATTTCGACAAAGATTTTTTATGGGTCGTGAGTAACACTCCTTTCAATCCATAACCATGCTCACTAATTTTCTGATCAAGAACACTCAGATGGTATAGACCATGTGTCAGAAGATGCGTCAGCATCTCCGAAGGAGTCAGAGTTCCCGGACTGCCATCTGTAAAAATAAAATCAATCGGTTTATTCGGGTTGTTCCCGTCCAAAGTCTCTGCATAATCAATAAACCACTGATCGGTTTCATGAATGGACTCGATAATATCCTGAATCGGCGGCAGATCATGTGTAACGGTCGAAGTATAATCGTGTTTTTGCCCTGAAAGATGCGCCTTGAATATCTGATCCACGATATTAATATGCGCGAGCCAGAAACGGATATCATCTATACTCTTCTGACACTTATCCTTCTCGGCTTCAAGCAAGGAATTTATGGCATTATCGTCAATCCATTTTTTATAAATCATGATATCTTTAAGCATAATATAATCTCTTTCTATTAAGCATAATAACCAGAATGACTTGAAAACGCTGTCACGTCAGGAAACTTTCTTTCCTAAATAGAGACGTTTAATTCACGTTACGCTTCCCATGAAGACGCTCGACCTCAAACGGGGTAATGACGTCGGCAAGTGTATAGCGGTCCAAAACATGTGTCATAGCTTGTGATGCTTCATACATGACGCCGCGCAGACGGCATCCTGGCATTAACGCACAGATAGTTGATGGTGCAGCCGCAGTATCCATACACGACAATAGGGCCATATTGCCTTCCATATACCGAACAACATCTCCGATCAGAATGTTCTCCGGTGGTTTTTCAAGGCGTATACCACCATTTCGACCCCTGATAGTGTCCACAAAGCCACTTTGTCCGAGCTTATGAATGACTTTGATCATATGTGCTTCAGAGATTTGGTAAGCGTCTGCAATCTCGCGTATCGACGAAAGACGGTCTCGACGCGTGCCAAGATAGATCAAAGCGCGGAGCGCATAGTCAGTTTGCAACGTAAGCTTCATGATCTCTTAAAGGTATCCTATCTTGACATGTTTTCCAATGCGGATAGATAAGGTTCATGTATCATGAACCTTAAAAGGAAACGCCCATGTCCGCTCCCCTTGATGAAAACACACGCGCCATTGTCCTCGCCACGGTCCCTGCGCTGAAGGCACATGGTCTGGCCATTACAACGGAGATGTATAAGCGTCTCCTTGCGACCCCTGCCATTCGAGACCTTTTCAATCTCTCCCATCAGCAGGATGGCGAACAACCCAAGGCCCTTGCGTTGGCCGTACTGTGCTATGCCGAACACATCAACGACCTTGGCGCACTGGGCGGCATGGTGGAGCGGATTGCGGAAAAGCATGTTGGTCTCAACATCCTGCCGGAACATTACCCTTATGTTGCAACTGCGCTTCTTGGTGCGATTGGCCATGTCCTTGGTGATGCTGCAACACCGGAAATTCTGGATGCATGGGGCAAGGCTTACTGGTTCCTTGCCGATATTCTGATTGGCCGTGAGAAGCAGATTTACGAAGGAAATGAAGCCTCTCCGGGTGGTTGGACGGGTTGGCGCGCCTTTCGTGTCCGTTCCCGTCAGCGTGAAACGTCTACCATTACTTCCTTCGAACTGATTCCAGAAGATGGAGGAACACTCTTTCGACACAAGGCAGGACAGTATCTCAGCTTTAAACTGGATATTCCTGAACACGGATCACAGCGTAGGAACTACAGTATTTCTTCATCTCCTGGTGAAGATCATTATCGTATCAGCGTAAGGCGGCAGGATGGCGGCGTTGTGTCCTCCTGGTTGCACGACAGTGTCAAAGAAGGCGATATTCTTCAGGTCGCGAACCCTGCAGGCGATTTTTTCCTGAACGAAGAAGACAGCAACCCCATCGTTTTTTTGACGGCCGGCGTCGGGCTCACCCCGGTTATTTCAATGCTGGGTGAACTCGCGCAGACACGGACAAACAGAAGCATTCGTTATGTGCATGGCGCCGACACTGAGGCGCTGGCGGCTTTCCAACCAAAAATCGAAGAGTTTGCAAAAGACGCTCTATTAACCGCAGATTTCTTTTACTCAAAAGAGCAGGCACCGACACAAAACTGTCTATCTGGTGTCACGATACATTCGGGCCGGATTACCCCAGCTTGGGTACGACAGACGCTGAATCGCTCTGCGACCTATTATATCTGTGGGCCTGATTCGTTCATGCGGGACATGGTCGATGCGCTGAGAACTGAGAAGCTTCCTAGTGCACAGATCCGATACGAGTTTTTCGGGTCCGCCGCGGATCCAGATCTTGTTCTCTCGGCAGCCTGATATCCATAGGTTGTCTTTTGAAACGTGGGAGATTCCACTCTCCCACGCCTGATATAGACTGACGCCGTCCTGATCAAAGAAGTTCATCCAAAATTCTAGTGACGTGCCCCCCTTTTTGTATCCACTCAAAAGGAGAGTTCCCGTTTTTTATGGCTTGGGGTTGGTGGGATGACAAGTGTCTCGGGGGCATGCCCCCGAGACACTTGTCTGGCGACCTGATCCGGTGTCCTGCCACCCAGCTGGGAATGGGGGCGCACCGTATTGTAGTCTTCCCGCCAGTCAGCCAGAACCTGTCGGGCATGGCTGAGAGACGTGAACAGCGTCTCGTTGAGGCATTCATCCCTCAACCGGCCGTTGAAACTTTCGACAAAGCCGTTCTGTTGCGGTTTCCCGGGTGCGATATAGTGCCATTCAACCTTCATCTCATCCGCCCATTTCAGGATGGCATGGGATGTGAATTCCGTGCCGTTGTCGCTGACAATCAGGAGGGGTTTGCCATAGCGTTCCACCAGGGTCGTCAATTCCCGCGCCACACGTTCGCCTGACAAGGACGTGTCGGCAACCAATGCCAGGTTCCTACGGCTGAAATCGTCGATAACAGCCAGAATACGGAACCGGCGACCACAAATCAGCGCGTCAGACACAAAATCCAGGCTCCAGCGCTGCCCCGGCTCCTGTGGAATGGTCATGGGAGCGCGCGTTCCCAGTGCCCTCTTGCGGCCACCCCGATGGCGGACTTTCAGACCAGCCTCCTGTTCCTTCAGGATCCCTATGATCTGCTCTTCCGTAAAACGACTGCGTTTCATTCGTCCGTATCCTTCTCGATCGGACTCTACTTTTAAATGGTTACATTTCCGGAGGGCACGTCATCTCTTAGCGGGAACTACAAATACAATATTTACTCTCCTCTCACATGGAACGGTAGATATATGTATGCGAGCGTTTCCTACATTCTGTAGGGCAAATATCACTAAAATAAAGGAAGAAGTATTTATGAAAAAAATTGTACTTTCTGCGCTGTGCATACTGGGATTCCATAGCGCGGCTATGGCTGAAACATACACTTTTACCCCAGATGACTTTACTTATAAAACAGTTCATGACGTTGCAAAAATTGCGCCTGTTGTTCTGGATGAAGCCGGAAAGCCCAAAACGGTCTTCCTGAAAATTCCTAAGGGCAATATCTTACCACCGCATGGTGTGGAAAAAGGCTATCGTGTTTTCACGGTAATTTCCGGCCCTGTGTTCTGGGGTGACGGTGATGTTGTAGACCCTGCAAAAGAGAAACGCTTGCCTGCAGGTAGCGTCATTGTTGTCCCACCCATGAAGGGGCATCATTGGGTTGCCGCTCGTGAGGGGGATATTTTAATGCAAGGTGTTGTTGTTCCTGACAAAACATTCGTGCCTGCCATCGCAAACAAAATTGCGAATTAAACAAAAAAAACACCCGGCGCTTTTTTGTGCCGGGTGCCCTGACTCTAATTAAGTATTCTTATTA
>CALFLO010000102.1 GCA_937880175.1 uncultured Gluconobacter sp. | reverse complement strand
GGCTTGGGCTGTTCCTTGATCACTTCCGTCTTGATAGGCGGCTTTTCCTGGACCAGCTTGCTCACAGCACCACTCATGAGCGCATAAATCACAGCGCCCATAGCCAGCACGGCCACGACGATCGCGACAATGTAGTCTGTCGGCTTGCGCTGCTGTGCGGCGTAGCTCTTCATGTCGAAACCTTCTTACCCCTCACTGACACCGGCGTTGATCCACATCAGCCGGGTGCAGTGCCCCCGATTTCTGTGTCTCCATCGGACTTCCTCACCGCAGACACATGAAATGCGTCACATGCTTTGAGAACATACCCGATATGCTGATTGGGCAGTCTAACCCGCATGCTGTCAAGCGGGTTATTGCCTTGATCGAAACGATTTTTTCATAATGACGACATATTCTTTGGTTCTGGATATCTCTGAACAACCAAAAATATCGCCGGAAATCACCGTAGCGCAATTTCGCGCCACAGTGCTGTGACAGATTTCAGAAAAAAAATAAGGCGCCGGAACAGGGTCACTGTTCCGGCGCCCTGAAGAGCCCGTTATGGAGCGCTGCCGCCCCTAGACCAGAAAGCCTGCCTGCCTCTACTGGGCCGAGGCGCTGGCCTCTGAACGGGTTGCTCCCACGCTCTGGGCCAGAGAGGCCGACATGAAGTCATCCAGGGCACCATCGAGCACAGCGCCCGGATTCCCCTTCTCAACCCCTGTGCGAAGGTCCTTGACCAGCTGATACGGCGCAAGGACGTAGGAGCGGATCTGATGTCCCCAGCCGATATCGGTTTTGGCGGCCTCGGTCTGGGCGGCGGCGGCTTCGCGCTTCTGAAGCTCCGCCTCGTACATGCGGGCACGCAGCATTTCCATGGCCTGCGCACGGTTACGGTGCTGTGACCGGTCCGTCTGGCAGGCCACCACGATCCCGGTCGGGATATGGGTGATCCGGATGGCCGAATCCGTCTTGTTGACGTGCTGTCCACCCGCACCGGACGCCCGGAACGTATCAACGCGCAGGTCCGAATCGTTGATCTCAATCTCGATCGAATCATCGACAACCGGATAAACCCACACGGACGCAAACGACGTCTGACGACGGGCTGCGGCATCAAAGGGCGAGATCCTGACCAGACGATGCACGCCCGCCTCGGTCTTGAGCCAGCCATAGGCATTGGGACCGACCACCTGAATGGTGGCGGACTTGATGCCGGCCTGCTCGCCTTCGCTGCCTTCGATGAAGGTGACCTTGTAGCCATGCTGCTCGGCCCAGCGCGTGTACATACGCAGGAGCATCTCGGCCCAGTCCTGAGCTTCCGTGCCGCCTGCGCCAGCATTTACCTCGACATAGCAGTCATTGCTGTCCGCTTCGCCCGAGAGCAGGCTTTCGATTTCGCGTTTGCGGACGTCCTCGGCAATGGTGCGCAGGGTCTGCACGGCATCCTGAACGAGACTGTCGTCCCCTTCCATTTCCGCCAGTTCGACCAGTTCAAGCGTACCTTCGACTTCGGATTCGATCCGCTGGACGCCTTCGATCTGGTTCGCCAGCGTCGTACGCTCGCGCATCAGCTTCTGGGCGGCGGCGGCATCGTTCCACAGGTCAGGATCTTCAACGCGGTGGTTCAGTTCCGCGAGGCGTGTTGTTGCGACATCCCAGTCAAAGATGCCTCCTCAGCAGTGCCACCGACTGCTTGATCTGCTCTGAAAGGGCCTCGGTCTCGGCCGACATAATGTCCTCCATTGAAAGAGCGGTCTGTCACCGCCCCATTCGGTCTGTTCTGGTAGGTTTAGTATAGGCCACCCACGCCGATGTCACCATCAGACGGAGCAGGTTTCTGGGCCTGTCCCGGTGCAGCGGCCGTGCCGGTTCCGGGGCTGGATCCCGCCGCGCCAGCCTGACCGGGCGTCAGGGCCATATCGCTTTCGGAATCCGAAATCACGCTGTCCGCACCCGTATCGGCGGCCGTCAGGGCATCCGTTCCCGCACCGAAGCCATGCAGTTCGACGGAGGCACCCGGAACCTGATCGGTCTTGAAGCCGTCCACTGCCGAGATGCGCCCCGTATCGTAACTGGCCAGCGTAATGCCATCCGGAACACGGAAATCCAGTTTCGGCCGACTGGCGAGAGCAACCTTCATGATCTTGTTCCAGATCGGTCCGGCAACGCGCCCGCCATCCGAATTCCGGCCCAGCGTCTGGGGCGTGTCGAAACCGACCCAGACGACCGTGACGATGTCGGGCGAGAAGCCGGCAAACCAGGCGTCATGGAAATCCTGACTGGTGCCAGTCTTGCCTGCGACGGGCCGGTCGATGCCCACACCCGCCATGCGGCCGGTGCCGCGGGCAATCACGTCCTGCATCATCTTCACGATCTGGAACGTGCTCTGCTCGCTGGCTAGGATGGGTCGCGTGTCGGTCAGGGCCGGAACAGACACACTTCCCGGAGCGGGAGCAGTCGGCGTCACGGACGGGACTGCGGGCACCGGAGGTGTCGTACCATCTGCAGAGACAGGCTGCTCGCTGGGAGGCGCCTGCATGGCGGTGCCGAGCTTCAGTCCACCCGCCTGCCACAGGACGCTTCCCGCGCGGTCCTGAATATCGTCCACGAGGGTCGGGGTCACGATATGGCCGCCATTGGCGATCGTGGCGTAGGCCGCAGCCTCACGCATGACGGTGGTTTCAACGGCACCGAGGGCCGCAGGCAGAACATGTGGCATCTGCGCGACCAGCCCGGCCCGGATGGCCGTATCGGCAACGGCCTTCATGCCGAGATGGGCGGCAACGCGGATCGTAACGAGGTTGCGGCTTTCCCGCAGCGCGTCATGCAGGGTCGTGGGTCCCCAGTTGTCATGCTCGTAGTTCTGGGGATGCCAGTCGCCGTAAGAGACAGGCGAATCGTCAAACCGCTCGGAGGGGGAAATCCCCTGCTCCATCGCCGCCAGATAAACGAACGGCTTGAACGACGAACCGGGCTGACGCAGGGCCTGCGTGACGCGGTTGAACTGGCTTTCATGGAACGACCAGCCACCGACCATCGCCAGAACACGTCCCGTATGAACGTCCAGCGTCACAGCCGCGCCTTCGACCTGCGGGATCTGGCGCAGGGCCGCAGCGCCGCCTTCCTGCGGTTCGATCATGATGACGTCGCCGGCACGGAGCGGATGCATCCGGCGCGCCCAGGCAATATCGGTCGCGAGAAGCGCACCCTTGCGGGCCGTGCCTTCCTCGATCCAGCCGACATGCGTCGCACCGGGCAGCACGACGGCCAGACGCCACTCACGCAGCATGCCACCGGGCGGCGTGACGTGATCGAGAGTGCTTTCCCAGCCCTCGTCTCCAATATCCGGCAGGTTGCGCAATGGCCCCCGCCAGCCGCTATGCACGCGGTCGTAGTTCATCAGGCCTTCGTGCAGCAGCCGCGTCTCGGTGACCTGAAGGCTCTGATCGAGGCTGGTATGAACTTCCAGACCACCCTGCGCCGCACGCTCCTGCCCGTACTGGGCAATGAGCTGACGGCGGACTTCCTCACCGAACCATTCGGAATCCGGCAAAGGCCCGAAACGCTGTTTCTGCTGCGGGACGAGCGGCTCCTGCTTTTCCTGATCGGCCTGCTGACGGGTCAGCACACCGGCCTCAACCATCAGGTCCAGCACAAGGTTACGGCGCGCCATCGCGGCCTGCGGATGCAGGAACGGATTGTAGTTCGTAGGCGACTTGGGAAGTGCTGCGAGGGACGCGGCCTCGGCATCGTCGAGCTGGTCGAGCGGCTTGTTGAAATAGCTCTGCGCGGCGGCCGCGACACCATAGGCGCCGTTCCCGAGATAGATGCCGTTCAGGTAGATTTCGAGGATCTTGTCCTTGGACAGCACCTGCTCCATTTTCATGGCGAGCAGGGCTTCCTTGATCTTGCGGTCAAAGCTCAGAACGTTGCTGTTGAGCAACATGACCTTCGCGACCTGCTGGGTGATGGTCGAGGCCCCCAGCGGACGACGCCCGTGACGCGCGAAAATATCCGTCAGGCCCGCCCGGCCGATCGCCATGAAATCCACGCCGCCATGGGTGTAGAAATTATGGTCTTCCGTGGCGATGAAGGCGTTCTTCACACGCTCGGGGATGGCGTTGATCGGCACGAAAATCCGGCGCTCATTGGCCAGCTCCGCCATCAGACGGTCGTCGGCGGCATAGATGCGGCTGACCGTCGGCGGCTGATAGGCGCGCAGGCTGTCCACGCTGGGCAGATCCGCCACGAGCTTGGCATAGGTCGTCCAGCCCAGAACCCCTGCCCCGGCAATGCCCATCAGTCCCACACCGGCGATGATCGCCAGGGACTGCCGGTAGCGGCGGAAACGGGGGGGGCGTGGGGGCGTAGCGCCCGGACCCTGGGGATTACGGGAGCGGAAGGAACGTCGCGTCATGGCCTCTGCATAGCATTGTTCCGCATCCGCCGTCGCCCCCGTCTAAAAGGGTCATTTCATGACAAAGACGCGGGGCTGGAACAGGCGGAATTTCCCCAGTCCATCAGCCAAGCAGACGCCCGACCATCCGCGCGGTGTAGTCCACGACCGGGACGATCCGCCCGTAGTTCAGACGGGTCGGCCCGATCACGCCGATAGCACCCACGATCTTCTGGGCCTCGTTGCGGGCGGGTGCCACAATCATCGACACGCCCGACATCCCGAACATGCCGCTTTCGCGCCCAATATAGATCCGCACCCCCTCGGACGCATCAGCCAGTTGCAGAAGCTGAAGCATAGTCTCCTGCGTCTCCAGATGGTCGAACAGCATGCGGATGGTGGTGAGACGCTCGATCTCTGTGATGTCGGCCAGAAGCTTCCCCTGTCCGCGCACGAACAGCGTCCCGCCATCGGCGTCCCATGTGGCGAGGCCGCTTTCAATCACACTCGCGGTCAGGGCATCCAGCTCATGGCGGCTGGCATCCATTTCGATCCGGACCCGTTCTCGCAGGGTCCCGAGCGTCAGATCTCCAAGGCGGGAGTTCAGATAGTTGCCAGCCTCGACGAGAGCTGAGGGCGGAACGCCGGGCGGGGTCTCGATGATGCGGTTTTCCACCTGCCCGTCCGAGCCGACCAGAATGACCAGCACCCGCCCCGGACCAAGCGCCACGAACTCGATATGCTTGAGCGTCGCATCCGATTTCGGCGCAAGCACCAATCCGGCAGCGGAAGACAGGCCGGACAACAGGGACGACGCCTCCGACAGAATGTCCTGATAGGACCGCCCGTGAATGTCGAGGCGGCTGTCGATACTGGCCCGGTCCTCTTCCGTCAGCGTGCC
Source organism: uncultured Gluconobacter sp. (assembly GCA_937880175.1). Taxonomy (GTDB): domain Bacteria; phylum Pseudomonadota; class Alphaproteobacteria; order Acetobacterales; family Acetobacteraceae; genus Gluconobacter. Next base: position 260 of record CALFLO010000102.1, on the reverse strand, counting down.
GAACTGAAGCAGGCCGTCCACGAACAGGCGGACGCCCTTCTCAGTCGGCAGACGTCCGGCCGAGACATGGGGGCTGAACAGCAGCCCCGCACGGGCCAGATCGGCCATGACGTTGCGGATCGTGGCCGAAGACAATGCCGGTTGCAGGCGCTGGGCCAGCGTCTGGCTGCCGATGGGCTCGCCGGTTTCGACGTATTCCTCGACAATTTCCCGCTGGCTCGCAGCTTCACGATCTCCCAGGCCATGGGGCATCGGAATGG
>CALFLO010000101.1 GCA_937880175.1 uncultured Gluconobacter sp. | reverse complement strand
GATCTACACAAGGAGTATCGTCGGCAGCGTCAGATGTGTATAAGAGACAGGACAGGGGGCGGGGTTGCGTGCAAAGGAGCGTTTGCGCTTGCGGGGACGGGCCGCTAAATTGATCCTGCCATGACTGCTTCCACTCCTTCCGCCGCCCCTGATCCGTCTGCCGCAGCACCCCCGAACCGCGTTCTGAAGCCCATTGATCTGGGGCAGGGTGTGGTGATCGAGGATCCGGTGATCCTTGCTCCGCTCTCGGGTGTCACGGATCTGCCGTTCCGTCAGCTCGCCCGCGATCTCGGGGCGGGACTTGTCGTGTCGGAAATGATCGCGTCCTGGGCGATGATCCGCGAGAATGAAAACACCATGCGCATGGCCCGGATGGCCGAGCGCGGGCCCAATGCGGTCCAGCTTGCCGGGTGTGATCCCGAGGCTATGGCACAGGCAGCGAAAATTTCGGTGGATGGGGGGGCGAACCTCATCGACATCAATTTTGGCTGTCCGGTGAAAAAAGTCGCGATCGGGCAGATGGCCGGTTCCGCGCTGATGCGGGACGAGGTTCTGGCTGGGAAGCTGCTTGAGGCAACGGCGCGGGCTGTGGATGTCCCGGTGACGCTCAAGATGCGCATGGGATGGGACCATAATTCGCTCAATGCGCCGCGTCTGGCGAAAATCGCGGAAGAGAGCGGTATCCGGCTTGTCACGGTTCACGGTCGCACGCGGCAGATGTTCTATAACGGCACGGCGGACTGGCGTTTCGTCAAAACGGTGAAGGATGCGGTGTCGCTGCCGGTCATCGTCAATGGGGACATCAACACCATCCGTGACGCTCGTGAGGCGCTGCACCAGTCTCAGGCCGATGGCGTCATGATCGGGCGTGGCTGTTACGGGCGGCCGTGGTTTACGGCGCAGGTGGCCCAGTCCCTGCGGACCGGCGAAGACGTGCCGGATCCGGATCTGGCGACCGAAAAAGAGATCGCCCTGCGGCATTACCGGATGATGCTCGACCATTTCGGCGAACGGCCGGGCCTGCGGCTCGCACGCAAGCATGTGTCCTGGTATTCCGCCGGGCTGCCGGGGTCTGCGACATTCCGTTCGACCATCAACGGTGTGGACAATGCGGCCGAGGCCATCGCGCTGCTTGAAGGGTTCTATGACCGCCATATTGAGGCTGGTGTCGTGCGCAACCGTGAGGCTGGACCGGCGGGCAGCCTGAGTCGTGATGGTACGCGTGAAGCGGCCTGAGGGCGTGCGACGGGCCGTGCGATGCCGGGGGGCTTACTGGCCGTCCGCGTCATCCCCGCGCCGCGCCTGATGGAACCCTCCGCAACAGGTCTGGTCGAGCAGGGCTGCCATCCGGTTTTTCTGTATGGCGCGTCCCGGTTGGACCGGCAGGACGTGGCCCGACGGCTTCACAGTCACAGCCCCCGGGCACAGAATCCCTTCGTCATCGCTGCTCTGACCGCGACGCCGCGTGCGCTTCGGGAGGCAGCCCTTTTTGGAAATGGCGAGGCCGGCTGGATCCAGCAGGCGCAGGGCGGGACCCTGCTTCTGGATGAAATCGACTGTCTGTGCCCACTGATGCAGGACCGTTTCATGGACTGGCTGGCGCAGGCGGAGACGGATCTGCGCGTGATTGCAGGCAGCCGTCATGATCCGGTTCTGCTGCTGCGGCAGGGCGGTCTGGCAGCCGGGCTGCATCAGTGGCTGTCCGCGCTGCCATCGGCGCAGCGCCTGGGGCCGGAGCGGATCAGCGCGGTCTGTCGTCTGGCGGCGGGCACGGGTTCGGCGCGTCCCCGTGGCCTGGAGCGGGCAATGGAACGGCCGCTGGCTGAGTATCTTGAGGGCGATCTGGAAAACGGGGCCGGTGATCTGCATGCCTGCGTGGTGGGGGAGGTCGAGCGGCCACTGATCACGATGGTCCTGCGCCGGACCTGCGGCAACCAGTTGCGCGCGGCGGCCATTCTGGGTGTAAACCGCAACACCCTTCGCAAACGGATCCGCGAACTGGATATCACGATCCCGAAAGGCATCGACGAGTGAAATTTCCTTCCCTGAGGCGCCTGTTTGCGAGGCTGACGAGTGCCAACGGGGCGGTTCTTCTGACAGTCATGGCGCTTGTGCTCGCGTTTGCGACGTTCGTCGTGCTGTCGGGGGGGATGTCTCTGGCGCATCGTCCGCAGGTTCAGGCGATCGTCTTCCTGCTCGACTTCATCATGCTCATGCTGATTGCAGCCGCGGCTGTGGTTCAGATCGGGCGGATGGTGGCCGAGCGCAGGCTGGGTCTGGCCGGCGCGCGGCTGCATGTGCGGCTCATTACGCTGTTCGGCATCGTGGCGGTGGCGCCGACGATTGTGGTGGGAGCGGTGGCGACGCTGTTCTTCCATTATGGCGTGGAAATCTGGTTCTCAAACCGGGTGAACGATGCCCTGACCGAGGCACGCTCCGTCGCGGTCGGGTATCTGCGCGAGCACAATGACAATGCCCGAACGGAAGCTTTTGCCCTCGCGAACACGCTGATTACCGTCCAGAACGATGAGCTGTTTTCCCGTGGAACTGATCTTTTCCATGACCCCGCGCGTCTTCAGGAGTTTCTGGACGATGAAGTCACCGAGCGCGGCCTGACGGATGCGGAAGTCTTTGATCCGCTGACGTACAAGGTTCTGGCGGTTGGTGGCCTTCTGGGCAGTGATGCCGATATGTCCTCCGCCCCGCCGCTGCCGCCCAAATCGGTGGTGGAACTGGCGCAGCATGGCGAAGCGGTTATCCTTGATCGCCCCGATCAGCGCAGGGTGCGTGCCGTGGTGGCGCTCGGGGGGAATTCGGGCCTCATGCTGGTTATCACGCGCCCGGTTGATCCGGATGTCGTGGAACATATGCGCCGGACGGATGCGCTGGTTGCGGATTACCAGCGCCTGATCACCAATCGTGGCAAGACGCAGGTCCTGTTTGCGGTCATCTTCGCGCTGATGGGGCTGCTGGTTCTGGCGGTCGGGATGTTGACAGGGCTGGCGCTGGCCAATCGCATCGCCAATCCGCTCGGGCTACTCATTCTGGCGGCCCAGCGGATTTCCAAGGGCGATCTGGGCGTACGCGTTCCTGTTCCTGACGATGCTGGGCGGGACAAGGATGACGAGGTGACGGGGCTGTCCCGAGCCTTCAACAGCATGACGGACCAGCTTGAAAGCCAGCGTTCCGAACTGATGCAGGCCTATGACCAGATCAACGAGCGTCGTCGCTTTACCGAGACCGTGCTGGCGGGCGTGTCGGCAGGTGTCATCCTGTCTCTTATACACATCTGCCGCTGCCGACGATACTCCTTGTGTAGATCTCGG
>CALFLO010000100.1 GCA_937880175.1 uncultured Gluconobacter sp. | reverse complement strand
GTCATAGTAATGGTCGCGGTGCAGGCGCCAGGCGTCCACGAATTCGTCCGACCATTCCTGTCCGGGGTCGATCCGCAGACGCAGACGGTCAAGCTCGATTTTCTTGCCAGCCAGTTCCTTGGGCTGCTTCTCGCCCGCAGGCGTCAGGAGCAGTTCCGGCGCGTTCTTGCCCCGACGGCTGATGGTGAGCAGGGTCTTGCCATCGGGTGTGATGTCAAACTCAGAGATTTTGGCAGCGTAGGTTTCGATCTTGTGTTCGTTATTGTCGATATGGATCGACTTCAGATCGCCCGGACCATCGCCTGAGCCGTCGATGGTGAAGAGATACTCATCCGAGACGCCAAGGCCACCATAGTCCCCGGCAGGGACCGGCGCCTGATACAGACGCGTGGCGAGGCCGACCCATTCAATGGCGGGAAGGGACTTCTTTTTGTCGCCGTCCTTCTTCTTGTCATCTTTCTTGTCGGCATCGGGCTTCTTGTCCTTCGGGTCCAGCTCGGTGGCGGGCTGGAACGGGAAGCGCTCGCCAGACTGAAGAGCCAGAGCGTAAATGCCGGTCCGCTTCGGGAAGGCCGGTCCGATATTGCGATCCCCCCAGGGCGAGCCGTTGGACAGCGAGAATGTGCGGTCTGACAGGAACCACAGCCATTTCCCATCCGGTGAGAAGCTGGGCGAATAGGACTCGTAGCGCCCGTCTGTGACCCAGTTTGTCTGGCCGGTGGCGGGAACGTAAAGCGCGATCTGGCGACGCAGGTTCGCACCGCGTGTGCGCACGAATGTCAGGACATGTCCGTCAGAAGACCATGACAGGGAGTCGAAAACATTCGTGCCGTCCTGCGTGGCGTTATCGACGAGTTTGTCAGCCTTCGTGGACAGATCCGTCAGCCACAGGTGACCCAGAAGATCGGTATGGGCGGCGTATTTTCCGTCCGGCGAGAGCGACAGGATCACGGGTTCGGTCGGGGAGGGCTGGCTGATGGCCTCGCCCTTGCCGCTGCCGTCTGCCGCAAAGCGCCACAGGGCGGAATCTCCGTTAACGTCACTGAAAGCAATGACGGACTTGCCATCCGGCGTGATCTGAGCGAGGCGCAGACGCACATTGTCGGGTGTAGCGAGAACGACAACACGGCGCGGCGAAGCACCGGCGACTACGACATGGCCACGCATGGTGAAGGCTGCGGTCTCACCCTTGGCAGAAATGGCTGCTTCGGTCAGGAAGCGCGTGGGCTTTTCCAGCCAGTACGGGCTGCGGGGCAGGTTGTCGGACGTCAGATCGACTTTGAGGGGCGTGGTCGCACCGCTCGCCAGATTGAAATCAAACAGGTCCGCGCCCTTGCGCAGAACGATGTGGTCGCCGGAAATGGACGCTTCGAGAACGCTGTAATCCGTGAAATGGGTGAGCTGCTTCGCATCCGAGCCGTCGGTGGCGAGGCTCCACAGATTATAGCGTCCGTCCTGATCTGAAATGACGATCAGCCTGTCGCGCCAGGGCATCGGGCGGACGAGATTGGCATCATGCGTGCCAATGCGCTCGGCTTCCTTGCCGTTCTGGAGATCGAAGCGCCAGAGTTGGGATAGCGCGCCGCCACGATAGGCGCGCATGTGATCGCCCGTGGTGGCAAGGCCAAAGCGGACGGCATAGAGCCAGTGCCCGTCCGGGCTGAGTGCGGCATCATTGACACCCGAGAGCGGGAAGACATGCTTTGCACTGGTCTTCGGATCAATGGCGGTGACAGTCTGGGTGTAATACGGCCCCGTGGCGGCGGGGGCGGCGTAGAGGATGCCGGCATGGGCGTCCCAGCCGATGATCTTCAGACGCGCGACGTTCTCGAACGTCAGGCGGCGGGGCGTGCCGCCGCTGCGGGGCATGACGTAGATTTCAGTCGGGCCGTCGAAATTGGCGGCAAACGCGATCTGGGTGCCGTCGGGAGAAATGACGGGATGCGGGTCAATGGCGTTGGCACCCTGCGGCACGGTCGTGAGGCGCTGGGCCTGCCCGCCCGAAAGCGGAACGCTCCACACGGACTGCTCGGCGTTGAACAGGACGGTCTGGCCGGAAATCGAAGGTTCCCGCAGATAGCCCGGCTCGGCCTGGGCAACGCCGAGACTGACGCCCATCAGGGCTGCGCAGGACAAGAGGGAGCTTCTGAGCGACGGGCGTTTGGGCATGACGATGATCTCGATCTGAAACGAATATGGTCCAGTCGTTTCATAAAGGCGTCATGCCGTCAAAGGCCCCCGGATGACATCCTGTTAAGATATAACATGTCCTTCAGCCCACGGCGGCTTTCAGACCCTGCCCGGCAGCAAGAGGGCAGAGCGGCAGGCAGGCAAAGAGACATGCCCCCAGCAGATCCAGACTGGCGGCAGGCGATGTCGCAAGCTGCCCGGCATAGGACGAGGCCGCGCCAAAAATCAGCACGGGCGTCGCAAGTGGCAGAACCAGAAGCGGCAGCAGCACGCCCCCACGCCGCGCACCAAGCACGATCGAAGCCGCCATACCGCCCAGAAGCGACAGGGACATCGTGCCCATCGCAAGTCCGAACAGCAGGAGCGGCAGTTCGGAACCCTTAACGCCCAGCATGATGCCGAGCGGAACACTGGCGATCAGCAGCGGCAAACCGGTCGTCAGCCAGTGGGCAGCCATTTTCGCAAACGCCACGGCGGCGGGGGCTGGTCCGGTCAGCATCAGTAGATCGAGGGAGCCGTCTTCAAGTTCGGCTCCGAACAGACGGTCCAGTGGCAGGAGGCAGGCCAGTAGCGCGCAGACCCAGATAATGCCCGGCCCCATATGCCGCAGCAGGTCAGGCGACGGCCCGAGTGCCAGCGGGAACAGGCTGCCACATAAGATAAAGAACAGCAGCGACGCCAGCGTGTCGGCACCGAAGCGGAATGCCAGACGGAGGTCACGGTCGATCAGGGCGAGAAAAGCGGTCATGACAGCCAGAAAGATTCCACATGCGCGAGCGACGGCAGCTCGTGGGAGCGGGTATTGTCGAGGGGAAGCGGCACATGCGTCGTGACGATCATGGCGCCACCCTTTGCGCGATGGGCGGCCATGACGGCACCAAGCCGCTCGATGCTGGCGACATCCAGCCCTACTGTCGGCTCGTCGAGCAGCCACAGGGGAGCGCCCGAAAGCATGACGCGGGCGAAGGCCGCGCGGCGTTTCTGCCCCGAGGACAGGAGGCGCGCTGGGAGATCCGTCAGATGGGTGAGGTCCAGCGCATCAAGTGCGTCAGGCAGACTGTTCGTGCCGAGTTTTTCAGCCAGAGCCAGATTTTGTGCCAGCGTCAGTCCGGGCTTGAGCGCATCCTGATGACCGAGCCAGGCGAGATCGCCATAGCGGATGACCTCGCCTGAATCGGGACGGCGCAGGCCGGAAATCGTGCGCAGAAGGGTGGATTTCCCCGCACCGTTTGGCCCCGTGAGGATCATGGCATCCCCGGCATCCAGCGTCAGCGATACACCATCGAGCACCAACCGGTCTCCGCGAAAAACCGTGACGTCCTCAACATCGAGCAGGCGTCCGGGAACGGGGGGCGTGGGGAAGTCAGACGGGCTGGTCATCAAAGGGTCTCATGCGCGGGTTCGGCTCTGTCCCGGTGTGTGTCTTTCTGTTTTAGAGACCCTGCGGACGTCCTTCGCAAGGGCTGGCGTAAGAGCCCGGCTCCGGAGGGGCGGAATATGATGATCGTATGAATTGTGCCCCGAGCTGTATTAAGGTCTCGATACGCTGGCGCAGGTCCGTTATGAGGGCTGCGCGGTCATGTGATCGTGCGTCTCTTTTTTCGAGGGTTTCCGGAACTGGCTGATCTGGTGCTGCAGGCGAGTGGTATCGCCAAGTCCTTTGGTGGGAATGAGGTTCTGAAGGGCCTGTCGCTCGATGTGGAGCGCGGTGAGCTGATCTCGATGATCGGGCCTTCGGGATGTGGCAAGTCCACGTTCCTGCGCTGCCTCAACTTTCTGGAACATCCGGATGCGGGCTCTGTCCGGATCGAGGACGTGACAGTCGCTTGTACGGGAAAGCACTGGAGCCGCGCCAATGAGGCTGAGGCCCATAAGCTGCGGTCGCATGTCGGCATGGTGTTTCAGGCCTTCAATCTGTTTCCGCACCGCACGGTGCTCGATAACGTCATGATGGCGCCGATCAAGGTCAAGAAGATGTCGCGTGACGAGGCCCAGTCCATCGCCTGCGAACTTCTGGAAAAGGTTGGTCTTGCGGCAACCAAGGACCGTTATCCCGACAGTCTTTCGGGCGGTCAGAAGCAGCGCGCTGCCATTGCGCGTGCGCTCGCCATGAAGCCGTCCGTCATGCTGTATGACGAGCCGACATCCGCGCTGGACCCCGAGTTGTCAGAGGAAGTCCTGTCCGTGATGCGGGCACTGGATGATGACGGCATGACGCAGCTTGTGGTCACGCATGACATGCGGTTCGCGCGCGCGGCCTCGGACCGCGTTCTGTTCGTCGAGGGCGGGGAAATCGTCGAAAGTGGTGATCCGGACCTGATGTTCGCCAACCCCCGGGAGGGACGGACACGCCGGTTCCTGCGGACTCTGCTGTGATGAAGAAAATTCTTGCGCTTGTGCTGGCTCTTGCGGTCAGCCCCGTCTCTGTCGCGCTGGCCGATGCGCCGTCTTCCGCGCCGCAGGAACTGCTCTGGGCGTCGGACGGTGAGGCGAATGTGCCTTACGTCTTTCATGATCCGGCCCATGAATCGCGGATGACCGGTTTTGAATACGAGCTGGCCGATGCGATCGCGGAGCGTCTGCACCGCAAGGCGACCTTCATTCAGAACGACTGGGACGGTCTGATCCCCGGCCTGTCGCGCGGGCTGTACGGCATGGTGCTGGACGGCATCGAGATGACGCCGGAACACAAGGCCGCCGTCCTGTTCTCGCGTCCGTATTATGTGACGAGCGAGCGCATCATTGTCCGGCATGACCAGACCGGGCTGGACACGATGGAGGCCCTGAAGGGCCATACCGTCGGGACGATCAAGGACACCACGGCCGAGCGGATGCTGCGCCGGCAGGGTGGCTCGAATGTGCGCTCTTATGAAGAAGAGACGAATGCGTTCTCGGATCTGCGGAATGGACGTCTGGACGCGATCCTGCTCGATGCGCCGATTGCGCTGTATTACGGCAGCATCTCGCCGGACATGAAGCTCGTGGGTGAGCCCATTGGCAGCATGGAATACGGGATCGCGTTCTCGCCGGAAAACCGGGTATTGCGCGATCAGGTGGATACGGCGCTGGGCGAGATCATCAAGGACGGAACGCTGCACCGCATTCTGGCGCGCTGGAACCTGTGGACGCCACTGATGGCGAATTACACGGGCGATAACAGCCAGCCGGACATCGCGCCGACCGAATGGGACCATTACCGGCAGGCCATGGCGAATACGACCGGCAGCGGCTGGCATGTTCTGGCGCGGCGTTATGTGAGTTTCCTGCCGCTGATCGGGCAGGCCGCGCTCATGACGCTGGCGGTGTCGGCGCTGGCCATGGTTCTGGCCGTGGCACTGGGCCTGCTGCTGGCGCTGTCCCGGCATTATGGCGCGGCTCCGCTGCGCTTTGTCGCGGGTGTGTATGTCGAGGTGGTGCGTGGAACGCCGCTGCTGATCCAGGTGCTGTTCATTTTCTACGGACTGCCGGCTTTCGGCATCCGTCTGTCACCGTTCATGGCGGGTGTGCTGTCGCTGGGCCTGAACTATGCGGCCTATGAGGCGGAAAACTACCGTGCCGGTCTGCTGTCCGTGCCGCGGGGACAGATGGAGGCGGCGATTGCGCTGAACATGACGCACTGGCAGGCGCTGCGCCTCGTGATCGTGCCGCAGGCGTTCCGGACGGTTGTGCCAGTCATGACCAATGACTTCATTTCGCTGCTCAAGGACAGTTCGCTCGTCTCTGTCATCACGCTGACGGAACTGAGCCAGACCTATGTGCGGCTATCCTCCACCTATTACGATTATTTCGGAACGGGTATCATGGTTGGTCTGGCGTATCTGCTGCTCGGCCTGCCGTTTGTGCGGCTGGCACGCATGGCGGAGCGGCGGCTGGGCCGGGGCTTCTCGGGAACCGGACACCACTGACTGTAGTGCCCGGTGGTCCGGTTCAGGACGGCTGGGGTGCGGAGGGGTCATTGATGAGCGGCGGCACCAGCGTCGCCGTGTCCAGTGTTCCGTCAAAACCCTGACGCAGGGCGCGGGACCAGCCGATCATCCAGCGGTCCAGGGAATCAATGAACTGGGCAGCATCCGGGTTCTTGTGCACCGAAGCCTTGTTCCAGTATTGCGGCGGCGCGAGCAACTGGCGTGATCCCCGTTCGATCGGGGCGACGAGCGTCTCCACCGTTTCGATATGAGCGGTGTTTTTTCCGGCCGCTGCGGCATGATACCAGCCGACATTGATCATCAGGCTCGGAACCGGGAAGCCAAGCGTGTGCATCCGTGAAAATGCCGCTGTGATGAACGGATCCGTACTGACGCTCTGGTTTTCGAGCACGGCGTTGCTGGTGTAGCTGCATTCCTGCGACACGCCAGGCTTGTCCGAAATATGGGCCGCATAGTCGCGGTCATCATGGCACGGCGTTTCAAGCTGCTCCGCGAGATCCGCCGGAACGGGCTGCTGCGTGGCGCGCACAACGATGACGCCGGAGACGACGCCACGATCAGTGCGGGCCAGAATCTGCTGGGACAGTTCACCATGCGCGCCGCTACGGGCGGTCAGGATCGGGTGCCAGTCTCCAGCCGGAAGCGGGAGCGTCCGGCCTGCGATGGTGATGCTGCCATGCTCGGTAATGCCGGGATCGGGCACTCCGATCTGGTCTCCAAGACCGGGTGCGCCGCCCGGAGCAGCGCCGGGTTGAGCGCCTCCCTGCTGGCCGTCGCCATTCCCCGCATTATACGGTGTCCCCCCCGGCAGATGCCCCGGAAGCCACGGCATGGCCTTCTTGAGCGCCGGGGTGGGATAGAAGGCGGCCATGCCGAGCGCGCCTACCGTTACGATCACGCTTGTGCGCCAGAGCGGCGCGCGTCGCCAGAGCCGTCCGAATGCCGTCATGGATCAGTGACTCACGCGACCAAGCTGGGTTTCGGTATCGCTCGCGATCTCGGTGAGGACCGTGCCGTCCTCCTGCGTCACGAGGCGCACGCGCTTGGCACCCTGCTGACGGGCCACGATGAGGCTTTCGCTGACCATGTCCTCGATGGACCGGACAAGATCGCGCGCGCTGGCGCCCGTGCCGAGGTTCTTCTGCTTGACCATGACCTGGAACAGGACGCCAGCATCAATGCCGCCGGTTTCCACATGCAGACCGTAGCCTTCGATCATGGCTTCGATTTCAAGTGCGGCAACGCGTGCCAGATCCAGTCCACGCAGAGCGCGGAAAATAAAGATCCGGTCCAGACGGTTGAGGACTTCAGGCGCGAAGCCGGATCTGCGCAGGGCTTCGACCGACTCGGCGCGCATTTTTTCGGGCTCGCTGGCGAGGCGGTCGGCGATTTCGGTCAGGGCCTCTGTCGCGATGTTGGACGTGAGCATGAAGATCGCGCGCGTCGTGGAGACCTGCTCGCCTGTTGAGGCTTCTGTAACGTGGCCGTCGTTCCAGGCGGTCAGGAACTTCTTGAAGACGTCCGGATGGGCCTTTTCGATTTCGTCGAGCAGGACCACGGCGTCCGGATGATCCTTGAGGCCGCCGGTCAGCTTGCCGAACGTGTCGGATCCCACATAGCCCTTGGGCGAGCCAAAAAGCTGGGTTGCGGCATGGGCGCTGGACATCTGTGTCATATCGAAATGCAGCAGGGGGCGTTCCATCTGCTTGGCCATCTGCTTGGCCAGGTAGGTCTTGCCGGTGCCCGGAGGGCCTGCGAGCAGGAAAATGCCCACAGGCTTGCCGCGGACCTGAAGGGCTAAGCGGCGGCGCATCTGCTGGGCGATATCCTCGCAGACCTGATCCTGTCCGATGACGCGGGCGCGGAGGGACGCGGCCAGTTCGTCGGCGTCGATGACGGTTTCACGCTGCTCGCGGGCCATGAGCTCTTCAAGGGCTCCGCGGTTTGTCAGACGGCTGAGAACATCCATGATGAGACCTTTCCTGCGGCGCAGTCCGCGACGCGCCAGTTTTTCGGCTGACGTTTCATACGCCAGTCCCATGACTGCCAGAAGGGCGCTGATGCCTGCCAGCGGAAGATAAAAACGCCGTCCCCATTCAATGGCGGCCCATAGCCCGTTCAGCGACAGGTGTAGCATGACCGCAACCTGAATCACCGCCAGAATAAGGAAGGCGGCCATCATCAGCGGCATGGCCCGGTTGAGCATGGGAACGAGAGACTTGAACACCGGGCTGTTCCTTACTGGACGATCACGTTGAGCAGGACGCGCTGGTCGAGCGTCGTCAGGGCGGGCAGGGCTTCAGGACCGAGTGCCGTCAGGGCGCCGACGATCAGGGCCGGGGCGTGCGGCATGCTGACAGGGGCAATGAGGATCTGTCCGGCTTCGACAATGGGAATGACCAGATGCTGGAATTTTCCCGACAGGACAATACGCTGCGTCAGACCCGAGACCGTGACATCAATGGTCTGCCCCACGGCGCCGGAGGCATCCAGCACCGGCATTTCCACAAGCCGCATCTTCCCGTCCTTCACCGCAGCAAGGATGCGGGCACGGTCAGCGGGGCTGAATCCGCTCTGCGCGAGGGCAGCATGGGCCTTCGCTGGGGGGAGCATGGCGAGCTGGACTGCAGCGGTCTGGGCAGCAGGCACGGCCGGTGTGCTCTGGGAAGGGGGAGCCACTGCAGGCACGGGGGGCGCGGCGGTATTATGTGTGTAGAAAAAAGCGCCGGCCCCGACCGTCAGGGCCGCGATCAGCCCGCCGCCGCCCCACAGCGCCCGGCTGCGGGATGCGGGCTCGGATGGCAGGGGCTGCGGGCGCGGTTCGGGACGGGGCTCGGGCTGGGACGTCATTGCAAAACCATCTCACTCCCGACGGCGTCCGAAGACAAGGGCTTTCGAGAAACGGGAATGTAAACAAATCTTTCGACTCGCCCAATGGATAAGCGCTTCAGGAATAAAGGGATTTGCGTTCCTCTTGCGTCTTGAGGGGAGGTGACTTACATAGGGCACATTCCATTCATCTTCCGCTCATTTGGGGGGTGGCCCTGACGGGCCGCCTTTTTTGTCTTGTCTCAGCAGAACGCCTCTTCCGACATCGAACTGCCCCATCTCACGGGGCTGGAAGCCCGCATTGCGGAGCGGATCGCCCCGACGCTGGCCGATCTGGGCTATGAGCTCGTGCGTCTTTCTGTGCTGGGACGCGATACCCCAACGATCCAGATTATGGCGGACCGTGCAAACGGCTCCCTGATCTCGGTGGAAGACTGCGAACAGATCAGTCACGCTGCCGGTGCCATTCTGGACGTCGACGATCCGATCCCCGGTGCATGGATGCTGGAAGTGTCGTCCTCGGGGATCGACCGTCCGCTGACGCGCGCCAAGGACTGGGAACGATTCGCCGGTCATCTGGCGAAGGCCGAGCTGGATGTTCCGCTCAATGGCCGTCGCCGGTTCTCGGGCACCGTCATGGGGGCACGGGACGGCAATGCCATCATCCGTCTGGACGACGGGACCGAAGCGGTTCTGCCGCTGGTGGACATCCGCAAGGCCCGTCTGGTCCTGACCGATGCGCTGATCGAGGCGAGTGCGGCCTTTGCAGGCCTCAATCCCGAAGGGGAAGATGGCGAGGAAGCGCGCCAGGCGCCCAAACTGAATCCGAAGAAGCCGGGGAAGAAGTGATGACCCGTCTCATGCTGGCTGGAGGTCCGATCTGATGGACACGTCTGTTACACGTCCCGAACTGCTGCTGGTTGCCGATGCAGTTTCCCGCGAGAAGAACATCGACCGCGAGGAAGTGCTCGAAGCCATGGAGCAGGCCATCCAGAAGGCTGGCCGCGCGAAGTACGGGCACGAAAAAGACATCCGTGCGACGATCGACCGCAAGAGCGGCGAAGTCCGTCTGAGCCGCTGGACCGAAGCGGTCGAGCAGGTCGAGAACGAGGATACGCAGATCCTGCTGCACATCGCCCGGAAGTTCCAGCCGGAAATCCAGGCTGGCGAGCATCTGGTCGATCCGCTGCCGCCGATCGATTTCGGACGTATCGCAGCACAGACGGCCAAGCAGGTCATCGTGCAGCGTGTTCGTGAATACGAGCGCAAGCGCCAGTACAACGAGTTCAAGGACCGTGTGGGCGAGATCGTCAACGGTACCGTCAAGCGGACCGAGTACGGCAACCTCATGGTCGAGATCGGCCATACGGAAGCCCTGCTGCGTCGTGACGAGTTGATCCCACGCGAATCCTTCCGCAATTCCGACCGCGTCCGCGCCTATATCTATGATGTGCGTGACGAGCCGCGCGGCCCGCAGATCTTCCTGTCCCGCACGCATCCGGCCTTCCTGGCCAAGCTGTTCGCGCAGGAAGTTCCGGAAATCTACGACGGCATCATCGAGATCAAGGCCGTGTCCCGTGATCCGGGATCGCGCGCCAAGATGGCCGTGATTTCCCGCGATGCGGCGATCGATCCGGTCGGTGCCTGCGTCGGTATGCGTGGTTCTCGCGTTCAGGCTGTCGTGGCCGAGCTGCAGGGCGAGAAAATCGACATCATCCCCTGGAGCCCGCAGGCCGCGACGTTCGTCGTTAATGCGCTGGCGCCTGCTGAAGTCAGCAAGGTGGTGATGGATGAGGAAGCAGGCCGCGTCGAGGTCGTGGTGCCGGATGAGCAGCTTTCGCTCGCCATCGGTCGCCGTGGACAGAACGTGCGTCTTGCCAGCCAGCTGACGCGCTGGGACATCGACATTCTGACGGAGGCCGAGGAATCGGAGCGTCGTCAGGAAGAGTTCCGCAAGCGCTCTTCGCAGTTCGTGGATGCGCTGGACGTCGATGACGTGATTGCAGGCCTGCTGGTGACGGAAGGCTTCCACACGATCGAGGAACTGGCCTATACCGACCCGGTCGAACTGAACGATATCGAAGGTTTTGACGAGAGCGTGGCTGAAGAGCTCATGCATCGCGCCAATGACTATCTGGCCAGCAAGGAGCAGGCCCTGGATGACCAGCGCAAGACGCTGGGTGTCACGGACGATGTGGCCGAGCTGGGAACCTTTACGAACCAGATGCTGGTGACGCTGGGTGAGAAGGGCGTTAAGACGCTCGACGATCTGGCAGATCTGGCAGGTGACGAGCTGGTGGAGATCCTCGGTGAGGATGCCATCGACGAAGATGCTGCCAACGAGATCATCATGGCAGCGCGTGCACACTGGTTCGACGGTGAAGAAACCGACTCGGCAAAGCCCGAAAACGGTGACGGGGAGTCGACCGACGTCTGATATTTCTGATACTGATAATGGTCCCGTTCGTGGTGCTCTAGGGCGTCGCGGCTCGGAGCGGCGATGCATCGTTACGCGAGAGCAGAAGCCGCCTGAAGGCATGATCCGCTTCGTGGTCAGCCCGGATAACCGGGTTGTGCCCGACCTCGCCGGAAAGCTTCCGGGTCGGGGAATGTGGTTGAGTGCCAGCCGGGATGTGTTAGATAGCGCCCGCACACGACAGGCTTTTGCCAGAGCGGCAAAAGCCCAGGTGATCGTACCGGAAGGCCTTGCCGATCTCATCGAGGCCGCTCTGGTGCAGCGGATGCTGGACGCAGTCAGCCTGGCCCGGAGAGCGGGTCAGACGGTCTGCGGGTTTCAGAAATGCCGGGAGTGGCTCACTTCAGGCAGGGTAGGGGTGGTGATCCGTTCGGAAAGTGCAAGTCCGGACGAATTTTCCAGACTGGTGTCGGGCCGGCGTTCTCTGCCGGTGGTGACAGTTCCCGATCGGGTCCTGGAATCGGCGTTCAGCCGGGACCGGGCGGTCTATGCAGTGATGGCGCCTGGTGCGCTGGCACAGCGCCTGATCGCCGAACATGAGAGATTTTCGGGAGTGGCAGGACGTCCGCTCCCAGACCCCGCAGGGGTCAGTAAGGAACAGGCGGAACTATGAGCGACGGCAACGAGCGCAACCAGGACGGAAACAACACCCCATCACAGGGCGGCGAACAGACCAGAAGCAGCCGCCTGTCGCTTCGCCCTGCTGGACGTCCGGAGGTCGGGCGTACTGTGGATGCTGGCTCCGTGCGTCAGAGCTTCAGCCATGGCCGTTCCAAGGTCGTGCAGGTTGAGGTCCGCAAGCCCAAGCGCAATGCGGCTGGCCCGGGTGCCGGTGCGGCGGCCCGTGGTGGTCGTGCGGGTGGTCGTGCCCTGACGGCAGCCGAACTGGCTGCCCGCCAGCGCGCCCTTGAAGGGCAGCGCAAGGCCGCGGCTGACGAGGCCGCGCGGCGCGAAGAAGAAAAAATCCAGATCATGTCTGCTGCCGAGGCTGCGCGTCGCGCCGCCGAGGAAGAGCGTCTGATCACCGAGCAGAAGGCTGCGGAAATCGCGGCCCTCAAGGAAAGCGAGCAGCAGGCGGCCCGGGAACAGGCTGCTGTTGAAGCCGCCGCCCGCGCTGCCGAGCAGGCTGCCGCCGAAGCTGCGGCCCGCGAAGCCGAGGAAGCCGCACGTGCGGCCCCGCTCGATCCGCGCAACCACTCAACTGGTGGTGTGCAGCTTGCTGCTCCCGTGCAGCGTCTGCGTCCTCTGGCCGAGCGTGCCATCATGCCGCCGCGTCCGGTTCAGCCGTCGCGTCCCGCAGCATCCGCTTCGGCTCCTGCTCGCAACAATGAGACCCTTCATCTGCGCTCCGGCGGCGCAGCCGCCGCTGGTGGCGAAGAAGAGCGTCGCCCTGCACCGCGCCGCAGTGGTCCGGGTGCCCCTCCGGCGCCCCCGCGCCGTCAGGCAGCACCGTCCCGCAAGGCGGCTGGTGGCAGTGACCGCCGGTCGGGTCGCATCGACGTTCGCGCTGCGATCGAAGGTGATGACGACAAGACGCGTTCGCTGGCTTCGGTCCGTCGCCAGCGCGACCGTGAGCGTCGCCAGGCCGAACTGGAGCGTCTGCGCTCCGATCAGGTCCGTGTCGTGCGTGACGTCATCGTGCCGGAAACCATCACGGTAGCCGAACTGGCCAACCGTATGGCGTCCCGTCAGGGTGAAGTCATCAAGGCTCTCATGAAGATGGGCGTCATGGCGACGGCTGCGCAGAGCATCGATGGCGATACCGCCGAACTCGTGGTCGAAGAATTCGGCCACCGCATCAAGCGCGTTTCCGAAAGCGATGTTGAAATCGGTATCGAGGGTGTCGAAGACAACGTCGACGATCTGAAGCCCCGTGCTCCGGTCGTCACGGTCATGGGGCATGTCGATCACGGCAAGACCTCCCTGCTCGATGCGCTGCGCACCACGGATGTGGCGGCCAGTGAAGCCGGTGGCATTACGCAGCATATCGGCGCGTATCAGATTACGGCCCCGTCGGGGAGGAAGATCACCTTCATCGACACGCCGGGTCATGAAGCCTTCACCTCCATGCGTGCCCGCGGTGCTTCCGTGACGGATATCGTGGTGCTGGTCGTGGCGGCGGATGACGGCGTGATGCCGCAGACGATCGAAGCCATCAAGCATGCCAAGGCTGCCAATGCTCCGATCATCGTGGCGATCAACAAGATCGACAAGCCGGGCGCCAATCCTGCCCGCGTCCGTCAGGAGCTTCTGAGCCACGAGATCGTGGTCGAGGAAATGGGTGGCGACACCCAGGACGTCGAGGTTTCGGCTCTCAAGCGGACCGGACTGGACAAGCTTGAAGAATGCATTCTGCTCCAGTCGGAAATGCTGGATCTGCGCGCCAATCCGGATCGTGTTGCCGAAGGTGTGGTGATCGAAAGCCGTCTGGATCGTGGACGTGGCCCTGTGGCTTCCGTTCTCGTCCAGAAGGGGACGCTGCGTCGCGGTGACATCCTTGTGGCCGGTTCCGAATGGGGCCGTGTCCGTGCAGTGCTCGATGACCGCGGTCGTCAGCTCAAGGATGCCGGTCCGTCCATGCCGGTCGAGGTTCTTGGCCTGACAGGCGTGCCGGGTGCCGGTGAGCCGTTCGTCGTCGTCGAAACCGATGCCCGGGCCCGTGAGATCAGCGAGTTCCGTCAGCGGAAGATCAAGGACAAGGAAGCGGCCTCCCAGGTTGCGGCCCGTGGAACCCTCGATCAGATGCTGGCCCGCATCCAGGCCGGTGTGCAGAAGGAAGTTGCCCTTCTCATCAAGGCTGACGTGCAGGGTTCTGCGGAGGCGATTTCCGCGACCGTGCAGAAGCTCGCCCATGAGGAAGTTGCGGTTCGTGTCCTGAACGCCACTGTCGGTCAGATCACGGAAAGCGACATCCAGCTCGCCAAGGCTTCGAATGCCATCATCGTGGCCTTCAATGTCCGTGCCACCACGCAGGCCCGTGAACTGGCCCAGCGTGAAGGTGTGGACATCCGCTACTACTCGATCATCTACCAGGTGGCGGATGACGTGGAGCAGCTGGTCAAGGGCAAGGTTGCGCCGAAGCACCGCGAGAAGTTCCTGGGCTATGCCGAGATCCGTCAGGTCTTCAACATCACCAAGACCGGCAAGGTGGCGGGTTGCTACGTCACCGAAGGCCTCGTCAAGCGCGGCTGTGGCGTGCGTCTGCTGCGTGACAACGTGGTCATCCATGAGGGCGATCTGAGCCAGCTCAAGCGCTTCAAGGACGACGTCAAGGAAGTGGCCCGTGGCTACGAGTGTGGTCTGTCCTTCGCGGGTTACAATGACCTGCGCGAAGGCGACATGGTCGAGTGCTATGAAATGGAAGTGATCCCGGCTTGAGTTCGCGTTCGAGACATGACCTGAAGGGCCCTGCCGGCGTCACCGCCCAGGGGCCAAGTACCCGCCAGCTCCGGGTGGCCGAAGAGGTCCGCCGGGTTCTGGCGGAGCTTTTCGCCCGGACGGAGTTCCGTGACCCGGAGCTTCTTGATGTGCGGATTACGGTAACGGAAGTCCGCATCTCCCCGGATTTCAGACATGCCACGGCTTTCGTGACACGTCTGGGCCGGAGCGATGTGGAGGTTCTTCTTCCCGCCCTGAAGCGGGTGGCGCCTTTCCTGAGGACGGGGCTTTCCAAGTCCCTCAATCTCCGGACGGTTCCGGAGATCCATTTCCAGCCTGATACGGCGCTGGATAACGCCATGGAACTCGACGAGATCATGCGATCTCCGGAAGTCCGGCGGGATCTGGAAAAGGATCCAGAGTAATTTTCAAAAAAGCCCCTCACTCCCGGTGAGGGGCTTTTTTTTGCATTCCGGGTCCGTGCTGGTCTATCAGCGGCCTTCACAAGCAAGGACGGGATGTATGGGCAGGAAACGTGGACGCGATATCGACGGGTGGCTGATTCTCGACAAGCCGCTGGGTCCGACCTCCACGGATATGGTCAACAAGCTGCGATGGTCCTTTGACGCGAAAAAAGCCGGACATGGCGGGACGCTCGATCCGCTGGCCTCCGGTGTGCTGCCGATTGCCTTCGGCAAGGCCACGCGGACCATTCCCTACATCATGGATGCGACAAAGCGTTACCGCTTCACCCTGACATTTGGCGAAAGCCGGACGACGGATGATCTTGAAGGCGAGGTTCTGGCGACATCGCCGAACCGTCCGACGGATGACCAGATCCTTGCCGTACTGCCTGCACTCACTGGAAATGTCATGCAGGTGCCCCCTGTATTTTCGGCGCTCCGGGTGGGGGGAGAGCGGGCTTATGACATGGCGCGCGCAGGCCGTCCGCCGGAGCTTCCGCCACGTCCGGCGCGGATCGATTCGATAACGCTTGTGGAACGTCCGGATGCGGATACGGCCGTCTTTGACGTGCAGTCGGGCAAGGGGGTCTATATGCGCTCGCTGGCGCGCGACATCGCGCTGGCCTGTGGAACTGTCGGGCATATTTCGGTGCTCCGGCGGACGAAGTGCGGGCCGTTCGATCTGAGCCACGCCCTTACGATCGATCAGATATCACTGGACAAATCGACTCAAACTGTGGACAACGCCGATGCTCTTCCGGCTCCTCTGCTGGATGCGGCGACCGCGCTGGTCGACATCCCGGCGCTGGCCGTCACCGATGCGGAGGGAAGGATGCTTGTCTGGGGGCAGTCGATAGACCCCCTGGACCTCGTGCATCCTCTGCCGGCATCGTCGCAGGGGGAAGACCACCTGTGGCGCGCGATGATCGGAGAGCACGTGCTGGGTCTGTGTCATGTCCGTCATGGGCGGCTCAGGGCAGCGCGTATGCTGGAAAACCACGAGTTTTTTGGAGAACACGATGTCGATTACCGCAGAACGCCGCACGGCACTGATTTCTGAGTACAAGCAGAGCGAGACGGATACGGGTTCGCCGGAAGTGCAGGTTGCAATCCTGTCCGAACGTATCATCAACCTGACCGAGCATCTGAAGACCCACAAGAAGGACTTCCACTCCCGTCGTGGTCTTCTGATGATGGTCGGTCAGCGTCGTAGCCTGCTGGACTATCTCAAGCGCAAGGACCAGGCCCGTTACCAGAGCCTGATCGAGCGTCTCGGCCTGCGTCGCTGAGCTGATCTGTCCGGGAGCCTGCTCCCGGACACCCCGCCATCGCCGGTCCGGCGGTGCGGGTGCGCGACCGGCGTTTCAGGCCACATGGTGTCATGCCGGGGACTTCCCGCCATCACCGCCATGCCGTCCGAAACGCTGCTCCGCCACCTGCCGGACACCCGGGGATGGTTTCATCCTTAATTTGGGAAAACATGCATGTTTGATTATTTCCGCAAGGAAATCGAATGGGCCGGACGCCCCCTGATCCTGGAGACCGGCAAGGTCGCACGCCAGGCAGACGGCGCCGTCATGATCACATATGGCGACACGGTCGTGCTCTGCACCGCCGTTGGCGCCAAGAGCGTCAAGCCGGGACAGGACTTCTTCCCGCTGACGGTCAACTACCAGGAAAAGGCTTACGCCGCCGGCAAGATCCCGGGTGGGTTCTTCAAGCGTGAAGGTCGTCCGTCCGAAGCCGAAGTCCTGAACGCACGTCTGATCGATCGTCCGATCCGTCCGCTGTTCCCGGAGAACTTCCGCAACGAAGTCCAGATCACCGCAACGGTTCTGAGCTACGACAACGAGAACGATCCGGCTCTCGTGGCCCTGATCGGCTGCTCGGCGGCTCTCACGATGTCTGGCATTCCGTTCTTCGGCCCGGTCGCCTGCGCGCGTATCGGCCGCATCGACGGCAAGCTGGTCGTGAATCCAACGCATGACGAGATCAAGGACAGCACGCTCGACCTGATGGTTGCCGGTACGTCCGAAGGCGTGCTGATGGTTGAATCCGAAGCCAGCGAGCTTTCGGAAGAGACGATGCTTGAAGCCGTCACGCTGGGTCACACGTCCTTCCAGCCGGTTATCGATGCCATCATCGCGCTGGCCGAGCACGCTGCGAAGGCACCGTGGGATCTGCCGTCGCTGACGAAGGAAGAAATCGCCCTTCGCAAGCGCGTCGAGAAGGTTGGCAACAAGCTGATGGCGGACGCTTACAAGGAGCGTCAGAAGCAGGCCCGTTACAAGAAGGTCGCGGAAGCCAAGGACCGGATCAACGAGATCCTGACCGAGGAAGGTCTGGACGTCGAACTGGCCAAGCCGATGCTCAAGGAGCTTGAGGCACAGGTCGTTCGCGGTTCCATCCTCAAGACGGGCATCCGTATCGATGGCCGTGACCTGAAGACGGTCCGTCCGATCCTGGCCGAAGTCGGCATCCTGCCGCGCGCCCATGGGTCTTCCCTGTTCACGCGTGGCGAGACGCAGGCCCTTGTGGTCGCAACGCTCGGCACGGGTCAGGACGAGCAGATCATCGACGCTCTGGAAGGGGAATACCGTTCCAACTTCCTGCTGCACTACAACTTCCCTCCGTATTCGGTCGGTGAATGTGGTCGCATGGGCTCCCCGGGCCGTCGCGAGATCGGTCACGGCAAGCTGGCATGGCGCGCAATCCATCCGCTGCTGCCGACCAAGGAAGCCTTCCCGTACACGATGCGTGTGGTTTCCGAGATCACGGAAAGCAACGGCTCGTCCTCCATGGCGACCGTCTGCGGCTCCTCGCTCGCCCTGATGGATGCCGGCGTTCCGCTGCCGCGTCCGGT
>CALFLO010000099.1 GCA_937880175.1 uncultured Gluconobacter sp. | reverse complement strand
CCCCTGCCGTCCGTCCCGGTTCAGGCACCGACACCCGGAACAACCGCGACCGCACCGGAACAGGCCGCCACACCGGCACCGGTCATCCCGACGCCTGCACCCATGCCCGCACCGGCGACTCCGTCCGTTTCTGAAAGCCCGTCCGCTTCGCAGGCTCCCGCCGTAACCGCCCCGGCGAAAACCGCGCGGCCGGACAGCCCGCAGACAGCACGCCCCCCGGCCGCGAGTGCGCCCGCACCGGAAACCTCCCCCTCAATTCCACAGACAGTTTCCCCGGCAACCCCGGCTTCTCCCATGACATCCGATACCGCACCGGCTATGGCACCGCAGAGCGTTCCCCAGACTGTGCCCACTCCTCCCACGTCTCAGGGAAGCACTGCGGCCGCGAACCCGACGGCCACACCAGCCCCGGCCACACCCGTCAGTCCGGCACCTTCCAATCCAGCCCCGGCAACTCCGGCACCAGCCGTCCCACCGGCTGCCGGAAACGGTTCACAGGGAGAATAAGCCATGCGTCATCCTCTGCATGCGCGTCTCGCCCTGATTGCGCTTCTGGGATGCGGCCTTGCGAACTTTGCTGGCACGGCCAGCGCAGACCCAACCGTCATACCTCCTGCGCCGCCAATGCCTCCGATGCCTGCCATGCCAGCCATGCCTCCAGTGGCAGGCACCACTGCGTCCGTTGCCGGAACACTTGTGATCCCGGCGACATGTCTGGACAGCCTCTCCATAGTCGGGGGGGCAGACCCCCATATCGTCTCGAGCAGTGGCAGCCTGAAAAAACACGGGGAGCGGGTGATATTCACGACATCCGCACAGGACTGCGCAGCGCAGGACAATGCGATCGTCACGGTTCCGGCGCAGACCAGCATCGAAATCCAGTCCCCGCATAACCGCACGACGTCGTATCGTGTCAGCGGCATCAACGGCGAAATAACAGCGACCAGCGGCCAAGGCGATCTGGAAATCGATCAGACGACTGGCTTGGCGCTGAACATGGAAGGCACCGGCAACGTCTCCATCGGGCATGCCACAGGCCGGTTGACCGTGCAGAACTTTGGCAGCGGCGACCTGACTATCGACAGCCTCGCGAGCTCCACTGCAAGCTTCACAGCCATGTCTTCAGGCGATATCCGTATCGTCCAGGGTGACACGGACGTCCTGACGGTCCGGGATTATGGTTCGGCCGACATCGTGCTGAACGCGAACGCACGGGATGCGGATGTGACGCTGCTGGGCAGCGGTGACATCACGCTTCAGAAGGTCAGCGAAACGCTCAAGAAGCGCCCGCTCGGCTCCGGCACGATCTCCGTTGCCCAGACTTCCGGCGCACGGATTACGACGACCACCACACCCGACAGTTCCGCCATCCTGTCCGATACGACCAAAAAAATTCTTGACCGTTTCCATATCCAGCTGGGCAATTCGGACGACGATTCAGAAACAGCTGCCCCTGCCAGCCACCATCATTCCGGAGGCCATCGGGTCATCAGTCTTCTGCTGAAGATCTTCCTGATCATCTGGGCAGTGCGTCTTTTCCGGCGCTATCGCCGGACAGGGGTGATGCCGTTCCGTGGGATACTCGACAAGGCCGCGGCGGGATATGCCGAGGGCGTACGCAGCTGGTCCCGGCACCGGGCCGCATGGCGGGACACGCCGGCCGCGAGCGCCACGGCTGTCATGAAGGATACCGTCCTCGGTTTCCGGAGGCCGCAACCCGAGCCTGCGGAGGATCTGTCCTGCTCCGTGCCCCCGGGCCATCCGCTGGCGCGGCTTCAGGACCGGCTGGGCAGGATGGAACGCAGGCTCGGCCTGATGGAGCAGTTCGTCACATCCCCCGATTTCAGTCTGGAGCGGCAGTTCCGGGACCTTGAACGGACTGACGGACGGCGCGCCTGAGCCCTGTTGGCCCCGTGGTCGGAACGACGGAAACTTTGACGTCGGGATGCGGGCAGGGTAGGGGCTGAAGGGTGAATGCCGTTCTTGACCCCATAGCGGCCCTTGGCCGTGCCGCCCTCGGCCTTATCAAGCAGGCAGGTGCTCTGGCCCTGTTCGCGCTGGAGGCCCTGTCGCATCTTGTGCGACCGCCCTTTTACTGGCGGATTTTCTTTTCCAGTCTGATCGAGACGGGGTTCTTTTCCCTGCCCGTCGTAGCGCTGACCGCCCTGTTCTCGGGTGCCGTGATCGCGCTTCAGTCCTATGTGGGCTTCGGGCAGTACCATGTTCAGAGCGCCATTGCCGGGATCGTCGTCCTGGCCGTGACCCGCGAGCTTGGCCCGGTTCTGGCCGGGCTGATGGTCGCCGGACGTGTAGGCGCGGCCATGTCGGCGCAGATCGGCACCATGCGCGTGACCGACCAGATCGACGCGCTCTCCACGCTGTCCACCGATCCGATGAAATACCTCGTGACGCCGCGCCTTCTGGCCGGGACGCTCGCGCTACCCTGCCTCGTTGTGGTTGCGGACATTCTGGGTGTGATGGGCGGTTTCACGGTTTCGGTCGCCAAGCTCGGCTTCTCGCCCTCGACCTACATCACAGCCACGCTGGACTCGCTCAAGACGATGGATGTCGTCGTAGGCCTCGTGAAAGCGGCGGTGTTCGGATTCCTGATCGCGCTTCTGGGCTGCTACAACGGCTATAACAGCCGGGGCGGCGCGGAAGGCGTAGGCTCTGCCACAACGGCCGCCGTGGTCGGCGCGTCCATCCTGCTGCTGCTGTTCGATTACCTCCTGACGGATCTGTTCTTCTCACAATGAGCACTCCCCAAAGCACCCCGAAGATCCGCATCCGCGGCCTGCACAAGGCTTTCGGCTCCAAGATCGTGCTCGATGGCGTGGACCTTGATGTCGAGGCCGGCACGTCCATGGTCATCATCGGCGGTTCCGGCTCCGGCAAGTCCGTCCTGCTGCGCTGCATCCTCGGCCTGATCGAACCTGACGCCGGCACCATCGAAATCGATGGCGAAAACCTTCTGGCGGCCCCGCGCTCCCGGCAGGACGCCCTGCGCCGTCAGATCGGCATGCTGTTCCAGAACGCCGCCCTGTTCGACAGCATGAGCGTCGGCGAGAACGTCGCTTTCGGCATCCGCGCCAAACATTCCGACCGCAACGGCGCCACCCCGTCCCGCGCGCAGGCCCTTCAGATGGCCGGGGACCTGCTCAAACAGGTCGGGCTGGATCCATCCGTCGGCGATCTCAGCCCGTCCGAACTTTCGGGCGGCATGCAGAAGCGCGTTGGTCTGGCGCGTGCGATTGCGGGCAATCCCAACATCATGTTCTTCGACGAACCCACGACCGGGCTGGACCCGATCATGGGTGCCGTGATCGACGGGCTGATCGTGGACTGCGTGCAGAAGCTGGGCTCCACCGCCATTGCCATCACCCATGACATGGCTTCGGCCCAGCGGATCGGAAACCGCGCGGCCATGCTCTATCGGGGGCAGCTGATCTGGCAGGGCGAGGCCTCCGAACTCATGAACTCCGGCAATGCCATGGTCGATCAGTTCACCCATGGCCGGCGTGAAGGCCCCATCACCATGGAGCTGCGCAAGTGAGCTTTCTTCCCCGCTTTCCCAAAACCGATCCCATCATCTGGAAGCGGATCGCGCTGAGCTACCTGATCGCGCTGCCGCTGCTGTTCCTCATGTTCCGCTACCCGCCGGCGCATCCGAACATGCTGATCCAGCTTCTGGGTTTTCTGCTGATCGTCATGGTGTCGCGCCTTCTGGCACGGCTGATCCTGCGAACTGACAAGTAAGTGTCCGGGCTCTGCCCAGGGCCGGCAGGGACCGTGATCCCTGCACCCTAGATATGGTTTCCAAAGGTCGAGACCTTTGGTGGGGTCCGGGGCAAAGCCCCGGCTGGATCAGTGCCAAGGCACTCCCTATATATTGGCCCAGATCCCTTCAAACCAGTGAGACCCAGCCTTGGCCAAAAAGCCGACCACCCGTTACGTCTGCCAGAACTGCGGCGCCACCTATCCGAAATGGAACGGCAAGTGCGAAGCCTGCGGCGAATGGAACACGCTGGTTGAGGAAACGGCCGAGCCGACAGCCCGCAAAACGGGCAAGCTGAGTTCCGGCCGCCTTCAGACCGTCCGGCTGGACGGCGAAACGCGGCCGCCCCCGCGCATTACGACAAGCATTGCCGAACTGGACCGTGTTCTGGGTGGTGGGCTTGTCCCAGCTTCCGTCGTGCTGGTCGGCGGTGATCCCGGTATCGGAAAATCCACGCTCATGCTCCAGACCACCTGCGCGCTGGCGCGGTCGGGACATCGCGTCCTGTATGTCTCGGGCGAAGAGTCGGTGGACCAGATCCGCATCCGCGCCCAGCGGCTGGGTCTGGACCGTGACAGCAAGATGCTGGACTCGCTGGACCTCGCGGCTTCGATCAATGTTGGCGAAATCGTAGGCTCGCTTGAGCAGGACCGGACGCATACGGTCGTGGTCATCGATTCCATCCAGACGATGTGGCTGGAAAGCGTGGAAAGCTCGCCGGGATCGGTCTCTCAGGTTCGGGCCAGTGCGTTCGAGTTGATCCGACTGGCCAAGACGCTCGGTTTTGCGTTGATCCTGATTGGGCATGTCACGAAGGAAGGCGCCCTCGCCGGGCCGCGCGTTCTGGAACACATGGTCGATGCCGTCATGTATTTCGAGGGCGACCGCGGGCACCAGTTCCGCATCCTGCGCGCGGCGAAGAACCGCTTTGGGGCAACGGACGAGATAGGCGTTTTCGCCATGACCGATATCGGTCTGACCGAAGTGCCCAACCCGTCCGCGCTGTTCCTTGCAGAGCGCCGGGGAAACATTGCAGGCTCTGCCGTCTTTGCCGGGCTGGAAGGCACGCGCCCCGTTCTGCTTGAAATCCAGGCCCTGCTGTCACCCAAAGCTGGCGATGGTGCGCCGCGCCGCGCTGTCGTGGGGTGGGACACGTCACGCCTGAACATGCTGCTGGCCGTGCTGGACTCCCGCTGCGGTCTCAAGCTCGCCAACATGGACGTTTATCTGAACATCGCCGGAGGCCTGCGCGTGAATGAACCCGCGGCCGACATGGCTGTGGCGGCGGCGCTCGTCTCCGCTGCGACGGGCACCCCGACATCGCCCAATGCCGCCTATTTCGGCGAGGTGGGCCTGTCGGGCGAGATCCGGCAGGTCAGTCAGGCCGATCTGCGCCTGAAAGAAGTGGCCAAACTGGGTTTTGGCGAAGCGATCCTGCCCCGGCGCGTCTCGGCGGCCTCGGCCCGCGTCAAACCGCCCGCAGGACTGAAACTGCGTGAAATCGGGCATCTTACGGATCTGGTGGGTCTTTTTACCGAAACGGAAGATCGCAAAAACCCGCCGGAATGATAGTAATATGATAGGTGTTTGTCGGTTTTTTTAATTCTTACACCACAATTTTTAACGATTTATTTGCAACATATTCCAGAACGGCAGGTTTATGAGTGTACGACCAGTATTCTTGAAGTCCTGATTCGCCGGGGCACCCGACCGCTTCCCGATGCGGCATGTGCGTTGTTCTTCCCGCGCGAGGAGTACACACAATGTCGTCACCCCTTATCCAGACCTCCTCGGGCACTGAAACCGCAGATGATGGGTCCATTACTGTTGTTGCGGGCGCTACGGTCTCCGGACTGACCCTCAACGGCCAGACGGAATATGTGCTCGGGTCTGCCGTAAACACAGTCGTGCACGGGTATGAGGACCGCGACAACCCTGGTGATCTGGCCCCTGTCACAACGGGAACCCAGATTGTGCAATCCGGAGGCGTTGCGAGTCACACCTCGATCCTCTCGGAAGTCTACACGGCGTATGGCAGCATCATACACGAGCATGCTCCTGCCAGTCAGATCGTCCAGAACGGTGGCATTGCTCTCGATACGACTGTCCAGGGAACCGCCATCAGCGGTTTTGCAGGTGGTGGCTATTATTACGTTGATGAGCTCCAGGCACATCAGACGGTCGAGAGCGGCGGGTATGTCAGTGGCGTTCAGGTCAATGGTGACGGCCTCTCCACGATTGCCGCAGGAGGCTCGGCAACAGGGACTGTTCTGCACGGATCATCCGGCGCCTTCATGCTTGGAAGCGGAATAGACACCTGGGGGTATCAGACCGTTCATTTCCAGGCGGAACAGGACGTGGAGGGCACGAGTGAAAACGTGTCCGTCCAGTCCGATGGTCGGTTGGTCGTGGACGGCACCGTGCGGGATGCCACGGTCGCAAACGGTGGGATGATCGTTGCGCATAGTGGCGCGGTCCTGTCTGGCATCGCCGTCAACGGTGGCGGGATCCTGCAGCTTGATTCCGGGGCCACCCTGCTGGACCCGCTTACCGTTCAGACATCCGCAGCGCTCGTTTTCACCGATATCAGCAACACGGGCGGGACACTGAGTGCTGTTGTCATCCCCGACAAAGGGGGCGTGACCGGGAGGCTGGAGGTTTTCTCCGGAACCACGATGGTCCGGGACATCCCCGTTCAGGGGGACTTCACGTCCCCGCTTTATTTCACCCGGACGGCTTCGGGAAACTATACCGAGATGGGCTTCGGCACACCCTGCTACTGTCCGGGAACGCTGATTGCGACCCCGGATGGGGAGAGGCCCGTCGAAGACCTGAAGATCGGCGATCCGGTCCTGACGGCGCGAGGAGAGGTCCGGCCGGTCCACTGGATCGGACGGCGCGCCTATGATCCCGTCTTCGCCCATGGCAACCGGGACATCCTGCCCATCCTGATCCGGGCCGGGGCATTGGAACAGGGTCTGCCGCATCGCGACCTGATGATTTCCCCCCTCCACGCCATGTTCATTGATGGTTTTCTGGTCCCGGCCCTTCACCTCGTAAACGGCAGGTCCATTCTTCAGATCGAACGGCCGGAGACGATCCGCTACATTCATGTCGAGCTTGAAAGCCATGATCTTCTGCTGGCAGAAGGCGCTCCGTCAGAAAGCTTTCTCGACGACGGATCGCGCGGGATGTTCCACAATGCCGAAGAGTACCGCATCCTTTATCCCGACCTGTCGGACCGTCCTCCCCAGTATTGCGCACCCCGGCTTGAAGGCGGCGCCGAACTGGACGCCATCCATCGCCGCCTCTGCCTTTCTGCTCCGGTCTCTGACGACACGTCCCTGACCGGAACGGCAGCCTGAACCTCGGGAAATTCTGCGTTTTGACCGTCTCTCTTGTCGGGTATGTCGATATCTGCGACCGCGAACAGTTTGCCGGGTGGGCCGTCGAACCGAGCCTGCCGGACTGTCCGGTGCGCGTTCAGGTGCTTGTTGACGGCGATCTGGCAGACGAAATCGATGCTGACAGTTTCAGGGCTGATCTGCAGGATGGGGAATGGCACGGGCGTTACGCCTTCCAGAAACCGTGGGCGGTCCCGCTGCCTCACGAAGGCGCGCTGGTCGAATTCATCGATGCGCGGGAAGGCCGCCCGCTGACCGGCTCTCCCGTCCGGATCCCGCCATTGCCCTCATCGCTTGTGGGCGCGTTCGATGTTGCCGACCGCTATCATGTCGCAGGCTGGGTCCGGGATCAGGCCAGTCCCGACCGGACGGTCTGGCTGACGGTCTGGGTGGACGGGCAGCCCGCCGGACGGATCGCCGCCAACCGCTTCCGCGCGGATCTGCGCGATGCAGGTCTTGGAACGGGACGCCATGGCTTTCACCATGCCTTTTCATCCCCCATTGATCCCCTGACGGATCATGTGGTCGAACTCCGGCACGGAGACGAGCGTTTCGGCACGCCCTTCAGGATTCCGGGCACCGTCATCCTGTCTGTGGATCTGAAGGAGCATTTTGCCAGCATTCTGCGCGGGCTGGATTCCCCTTCCGCACGGGCGGAGGCCCTGTCATTCCTCGTGGACGAAGCCGAACGACTCAGGCTCCGCGAAAGCGCGGAACTGACAGCGCTGCGTGAACGGGCAGAGGCCCGGCAGGCAAGCCGCCTCCATCTCACGGGCGCCGACGGAGCCGATTCCACGGGCAAACCTCCCCGCCCTGTCGCCCTGTTCATCGACGACCGGGCTCCCGATCCGGACCGGGATGCCGGTTCGGTCGCAGTCCTGTCCCATATCCATACTATCAGAAGCCTCGGTTACCGCTGCTGCTTCATGGCCTCCCGGCTCGCTCCCAGCGAAGAAGACCGCATCCGGCTGGAGCAGCAGGGAATCGAATGCCTGATGCCACCCGTCTTTCCGTGTCCTGAAGAAGCGCTCAGGCAGCTCGGGGACGGGCTTGACGTGGTTTATCTGCATCGCCTTAACAACGCGGAAAGCTATTCCGCCCTGACCCGGGCCTTCGCGCCCACGGCAACGATGATCTGGAGCGTCGCCGATCTGGCCTCCCTGCGTCTACACCGTCAGGCAGCCATCGAATCCCGCCCTGAACTCGAACGTTTCGCCAGCCGTCTGGAAGTTCGGGAAAACATGTGTGCCTGGCTGGCGGATTTTGTCCTCACGCACTCTCCCGTCGAAGCGGATCGCCTCTCGCGGACGGTGCCCACGGCCAACCTCCAGGTCGTGCCCTGGGCCGTACCGGTCTCCCCCCACCCGCACCAGCCTCCCGAAGCGCCCGTCATCGCCTTCGTGGGGCATTTCGCCCATGATCCCAATCTGGATGCTGCGAAATGGCTCGTCCTGGCGATCATGCCCCGTCTGCGCGAGGCCATTCCGGGCATCCGCTGCCGTTTGATCGGGAGTGCCATGCCCCATGCCGTCCATACGCTGGCAGCGTACGACGTGGACATCGTGGGTGCCGTTGCGGATCTGGAGGCAGCCCTTGCCGGTGTTTCCGTCTGTGTTGCGCCGCTCCGCTTCGGGGCCGGGATCAAGGGCAAGGTGCTCGAATCCTGGGCGATCGGCCTGCCCATCGTCATGAGTCCGATTGCAGCAGAAGGCCTGGTGGACGCGGCCGACCCGATCTGGGGCGCCGCGATCGCTGGCACACCTTCCGAATTCGTGGAGCGGATTATCGCGCTTCTGGACCCCGCCACGGCTCAGAAACAGGTCGCGGCGGGACGCAGACTTCTGAAAGCCCGGTTTTCGGAACAGGCCGTTGTCGCCGCCCTGTCCCCCGTCCTGCCGGAGGTCTTTCAGGATAGCGGTGACATGCCATCTTCGGACGCTGCCGGGATCCTGAACTGAAACGCCTCAAAAGCGGAAAACGACGTTCGACTGGGCATAGCTTCCACTTTTGCCACCTGCCGCATGCAGCCCGTTCGAAGCCATGAACCGCGCGCCATAGATCTGCCAGGTCAAATGCCGGTTAAGCTGGAGCTTGAGGGACGCCTGCGGCACCACGCCGATATAGCCGCCGTGATAGGTTTTTGAGAATGTGTATGGGCCGGACGAGTTCCAGATCGCGCCATCCGCATTCTCCCGCCACATGAACGGTACTTTGAACTGGATGCTCGCAAAACCTTTCCAGGGCGTGATGCTAAGGACGGGTGACAGGCTGACAAGGTTGGACGGCTGGATATAGGTCGTAGTGTCCAGATAGTTCGTCTGCGGATTGAAGGGCGCCATATAGGTCTGAACCGGTCCGTTCGCACCGTCCGCGCCGCCGGAATACAGATCCGCCTGAACACCGATGAACGGGTGCAGGGGCGACGGTGTATGGCGGTATCCCACGATCGTATTGACCGAATAGGCCTGCACGTCGCTCTTCTTCGCGCTGCCGGATTTCTGGAACGTCCCGTCCTGATAGAGGCCGCCAAACGAATATTCGAAGGACGCAGCGGTCCCGTACCAGCGGAAACCGACATTCCCGCGTGAAGACGTTCCCTTCAGAGAACCGGACGCGAGCGGCACAACCGACAGGCTGCCGCCGTAGCGGTATCCGTAATAGAAAATGTCGAGGAACGAATGGACCGTCTCGCCGCCGATCGAAAACTGCGGCACGAGGGCCGTGATATCCCCGCCATACAGGCGCGTGTTGTAGTCTTCCGTGTCGTGGAACATCAGGGTCGCGTCGGTTTTCGTCTGGACGAAATCGAACGCATCCACCCGGATATTGGGCCAGATCGCATAAATGCGGCCACCATTCCACGACAGCGGCACGTTGGGTGTTTCGCGGTTGTACAGCACATAAGACGGCGCATCGAGGAACTGCTGACGGCCGAACATGAAGCCAGTCTGCGCACCGGCCAGCTTGCCCTTGAACTCGATGAAGGCCTGCTGAAGATCCAGCCGCTTGCGATAGGTCGTGTTGTAGCCGAAGCCTTTCCAGCCGCCGGCATCGGCGTTGATGAGCTGCCCGAACAGCCGGACATGCTCACCCAAATGCAGATCCGCACCATACAGGTTCCGCACGCCAAAACGGCCGGAATTGCTGCCGCCCTTTTTTCCCAGAAACGGCGTCTCCTCGTACCAGTTGCGCAGACGCGTTTCGCCCGAGAAGGAAAGCCAGATCGTTTTTGCGTCGTTCAGGGCAATGAACTTGAGCGGATCGAACGGATCATCCCGACGGCTCTTATCGCGCAGAAAGCTCCAGTCTTCCGCCCAGGGCGCCACACCGTAACGCCCAACCGGCCCGAAACCGGCTGATTCGCCGTTGCCGTAGCTGAACGCCCCCCACGGCCCCTGCCGCCCCTGAGGGGCATGGTTCTGACTGGCCACGACACGGCGCGGCTGCCCTACGACACCCGCATGCGGATAGTTCTGGATGGGCGGGCGTTCCGTAGACGGAACATGAATCCATTCTTCCGTTTTGAGGGGCACAGCAGGCGCTTCCGGAGACGCCACCGAGACTGTGGTTTCAGCCGCCATGGACAGTCGGGGCGTGCACATTCCCAGCGCCATCAGGGCAAGAAGGGACCGGCTCCGGTATGAATGATGACGCGACATGCCCTGAAAACTCCAGACGGGGTTCGCAGAACATTATTCAGAGATCAGAAAACATCAATCTCCATAGTTTTAAATAATTTATACTATTTTATATAGTTTTAATCAGGGCGCGTGATGTCCATCTGCCCCCGCGTCAGATCCCGCAGCCAGTCCGTGATGGCATCGGCCTCTTCCACGGGTACGGCCAGCGTCATCCAGGCCCCTTCCCCATCGAAGTCACATTCCGTCCGGCTGGCCCGCCACCCCTCGATCTTCGATTCCACCATGGCATAGCTGGAAAACGGACAGTGAAACCGCAGGGGCACGGTCTCGATCCGCTCGATCCGTTCCGCTTCGCGCAGGCAGGCCGACGCCGCGCCACCATAGGCCCGCACCAGCCCCCCGGCCCCGAGCTGCACGCCGCCATACCAGCGCGTGACGACGATCATGACATTGTCGAAATCCTGCCCCTCGATGGCAGACAGAATCGGCCGTCCCGCCGTGCCGCCCGGCTCTCCGTCGTCGCTGCAGCGGAAACGCTGGCCCGTCCTGAAGGCCCAGCAGTTATGGGTCGCGTCCAGAACGGCGACCTCGCGGAAGAAGGCCATGGCGGCGGCTTCGTCTTCCACGGGGGCCGCAGAAGCACGGAAAACACTGTTACGAATCACACTTTCATAGGTCGCGAGGCCGGGAAGAGTCCATGTCATGGCTTTCCTTCTGCCTCAGGATCGCCGAAATGTCAGGATGGGGTAGGGAAACGCTGCCCGTTCTGTTAAGGGTAGGCCCCATGTTTTCGGATCTGACCGGTCGGCTGAATGCCGTCTGCGCGCGTCGTGCGCCCATCGTTCTGGCGCTGTTCGCACTGCTGTGTGCTGGCTGCGTTGCCCTGAGTGTCACGCGGATCAGTGTGACCACTGACACGAGCAAGATGTTTGCTAACAGCCTGCCGTGGAAAAAGCGGAGCATGGAGCTGACGCGCCTGTTCCCGCAGGACAGCAACCAGCTCGTCGCCATCATCGACAGCCGCATCCCCGAACAGGGCCGCGCCGCAGCACGACAGCTCGCGGCGACACTCGGTCAGGACCACACGCATTTCAAGACCGTCAGCCTGCCGGGCGACAACGCCTTCTATAACAGCCACGGCTTCCTGTTCCTCGACACCAAGGATCTGGAACCGCTGCTGGATTCGATCGTCTCCGCACAGCCCTTCCTCGGCACGCTGGCCGCTGATCCGTCCGCCCGTGGCCTGTTCGGCGCACTGGGCCTGATCGGCGAGGGCATCAAGGCCGGACAGGGCATTCCCAGCGGCTTCAACGGCGCACTGGACGGATTTGCCAATTCCCTGACAGCAGCGGCAAACGGCCATCCGCAGGACATGTCCTGGCAGAACCTGCTGATCGGCAAGCTGGCGGAACTGGGCTCGCAGTACGAATTCGTCGTCACGCAGCCGAAGCTCGATTACAGCTCGTTCCAGCCCGGCGAAGGCGCCACGACCGCCATGCGTCAGGCGATCAACAACCTTGAATTCGTGAAGACGAAGCAGGCGACGGGCATCATCACCGGCGAGGTAAAGCTGTCGGACGAGGAGTTCTCCACCGTCGCCCACGGTATGGTGCTGGGTCTGATCATCTCGCTCGTTCTGGTTGCCGTGTGGCTGATTCTCGCGGTTCACTCTCCGCGCGTCATCATTCCCATCCTGCTGACCCTCATCAGCGGTCTGCTGCTGACGACGGGCTTTGCGGCTCTGGCGGTCGGTGAGCTGAACCTGATCTCGGTGGCCTTCGCGATCCTGTTCGTCGGCATCGCGGTCGATTTCGCCATCCAGTACACGGTACGTCTGCGCGGACAGCGCAACGAGGACGGCTCGCACCCGTCCCTGCATGACGCCATCGTCCTGACGGGTCAGGAAAGCGGCGCGCAGATCCTTGTTGCGGCACTCGCAACGGCGGCGGGCTTCCTCGCATTCTACCCCACGAGCTTCATCGGCGTGGCGCAGCTCGGTCTGATCGCGGGCTTTGGCATGCTGATCGCCTTTTTCTGCACCATGACTCTGCTGCCCGCGCTGCTGTTCGTGTTCCGGGCAAAGCTGGGCAGTGGAACACCGGGTTTCGCCTTCATGGCACCCGCTGACGCGTTCCTGCGCCACAAGCGTCGCAAGGTCGTCGGCATCTTCGCACTGCTTGGAATCGTGGGCCTCGCCCTCATGCCGCTCCTGAAGTTCGACGCGGACCCGCTGCACACCAAGGACCCCAACACCGAGGGCATGCGCGCCCTGCACCTGCTGGAAGCCAATCCGCTCACCACGCCCTACAGCGCACAGGTCCTGACGCCGAACCTGACGGAAGCCGCGAAACAGGCTGCCGAATTCTCAAAACTGCCGAGCGTGCATGACGTGCTCTGGCTTGGCGCGCTGGTCCCCGATGACCAGAAAACCAAGCTGGCCATGATCGAGGACACGGCCTCCATCCTGCTGCCGACCATCACGGTCGCCAGCCCTGAACCCGCTCCCGATGCCGCCGCGATCCGCGCCGCTGCCGTCACGGCCGCGCAGAAGCTGGATGCCGTGAAGGATCAGCTTCCCGCACCGCTGGAAAAGATCCGTCAGGCCCTGCACACGCTGTCCACAGCTCCGGACAACACGCTGCTTCAGGCCAGCACATCCCTGACGCGCTTCCTGCCGGACGAACTGTCAATGCTGCGCACGGCGCTCCAGCCCACGCCGGTGACGATGGAAAGCATCCCTCAGGATGTCCGTCAGGATTATGTCCTCCCGGATGGCCGTGCGCGTCTGACGATCCATCCCAAGGGCCAGATGTCCGAAACGCCGGTCTTGCACCGCTTCGTCAAGGAACTGCGCTCCGTCAATCCGGACGTTGCCGGCCCCGCGATGGAAATCACGGAGAGCGCCAACACGATCGTCCATGCCTTCACGGTCGCGGCGATCTGCGCGCTCATCATGATCGCCATCATCCTGCTGGTCGTCCTGCGCCGCCTGCTGGATGCGGCCCTCGTCATGGCGCCACTGCTGATGTCCGCCCTGCTGACGGTCATTCTGGTCGTCACCGTGCCGGAGACGCTGAACTACGCCAACATCATCGCCCTGCCGCTGCTGCTGGGTGTGGGCGTGTCGTTCAACATCTATTTCGTCATGAACTGGCGTGAAGGCGTGAAGGGTCCGCTGACCTCGCCGACGGCGCGCGCGGTACTGTTCTCGGCGCTCACGACAGCCACGGCCTTCGGCTCGCTGGCACGTTCGGGCCATCCGGGCACGGCCAGCATGGGGCGTCTGCTGCTGATGTCCCTCGGCTGCACGCTCCTTTGCACGATGGTCTTCGTCCCGGCCCTGCTGCCCAAGCGTCCGATCGACGAGGCCTGATTCAAAGGCCTTTTGGCTGACCGGTACGCCGGTTACTGACATGGTTTGCAGCAATGTGACCCACATTCTGGCAACCGTGCGTTTCCTCAGGGGTTGAGATCTTCTGCAACGGAGGATCTCCCCTTGAACAAAGAGCATTCAGGCCTGCCGCGTGGCATCGACCATGTCGGCGTCACCGTGCCGGACATCAACGCCGCCATCCGCTTTCTTGAAGAAGCGTTTGGCGCCGTTGCCCTCTACCGCAACGTCACCCGCACCAAGCCCCAGAAAGGCCCGGAGACGGAAAAGATCCTCGGCCTGCCGCAGGGAACCGTTGTCATTGAGATGTGCATGATGGCGCTCGGACATGGCCCCGGGATCGAGCTTTTCGAAATGAAGGGCCCTGACCAACGCGAGGCCGCCCGTCCCTGTGACTGGGGCCTTCAGCATTTCGCCGTCTATGTCGATGACATTCACGCCGCCTGCCACCGTTTCAGGGAAGCCGGCGGCACACTCCTGACCGAACCGCAGGGCCAGCCCTCGCTCGAAGCGGCACCGGGCAACATGTTCTGCTACGGCCGCACGCCCTGGGGCATGATCGTGGAACTGGTCTGCACCCCGCATCAGGAGCGCTTCAACGACATCGCCCCCATGAACCGCTATCAGCCACCCCCGCTTGAAGGATCAGACGCATGACACGACTTCTTCCCCTCGCTGCGGCACTCCTCGCGGTCACGGTCTCCGGGGCCGCGCACGCCGCTGATCCCACCCCGCCGACAGCCTGGTACTGGCACAACTGGACGGATCATGACGGCATCAGCCACATGACGCGTTGCCCGTTCCATAATTACGACCTGAAAACCATGTCCAAGCCCGCCGGGCCGCAGTGGCAGGATCATGTGCACGAAGGCAATGCGCAGATCATCTCCACCGTGCAGCCTGCGCACTGGGACGGAAGCTGGCATCCAGACCCGAAAGTCCAGTGGATCATTCCCCTGAAAGGGTCCTGGTACGTTACGGCCATGGACGGAAAGAAGGCGATCATGGGTCCGGGCGACGTTTCTCTTGGCGAAGACCAGATGAGCCGCAAGGACGCGAAGGGACATGTTGGTCATTTCGCGGGCAATATCGGGGACGGCCCTGTCACCCTGATGGTCATCCAGACCGACGAAAAGCCCACCGTGGATCAGCCCTGCCGTTTTCACTGAGACCCGTTTCCGAAAGTACCGGGGGAAAATCAATTCCGGGAACCAAATGACCCGTTTGTATCACCCGGTCAGCAAAGGAAAGTCAGGGCGTGGAATCGGGTTACAACTTTTATCTTTCGTGAATAATTCGCAAAAACACGACCTGAGCTGATTTTCCCTTGGATTTCAGATGATCCCGCCCTGAATCCGTTCCCGGAAAGACACCATGACAAACCGTGACTACGAGACAAACATCAGCATCTCTGATAGTAATCAGAGGTTTCCGGGAATGGATGATTTGAAATCAAGCCATTTAATAAACCAAAACCATAATATGGATTGAAAAAACAGAACCAAAAATTATCAGAAAATATAATATTATCCTCAAATAACAATAAATTTATAATTTGATTTCAATCGTTTATTTGTAAAATAATCACACAATAGATCCATAGCTTAATTTTTATTTGTTTTTTCTTACTGTATTTTTTTGACACATATCTCCAGAAAGCGAGAATGTGACATAAGCGCAACGCCTTTCATGACATGTGACAGGTATGTTGCATTCCCATAGCAAAAGCATTGCACACCGTTTCGATTTCCGATGAAAATGTCGCCAGAGATACAAAATTTTCTTGCGACCTTATCAAGAAGGGACAACGGCCGCGATGACCACCTCTGTGAAACACTCACTGAAAAGACGCACCCCTGCGCCCCGGACTGTTGTCCGGATGTTCCTGATGGCCGGCATTTCCTACAGTGTCCTGCCAAGTGTCAGTGCTCACGCCCAGACAACGACGACCCCTGCAAAGCACACTGCCGCTCACAAGAGCGCTGCCAAGAAAAAGGCATCTGCCAAGCAGGCAATCCCGGCCAAGACCACACCCGTGGCAGCTCCTGCAGCCACCACGGCAGCCCCGGCCGCAACCACGCCGGTAACCCAGTCCAACAGCAAGGTCGTGCAGGACGCCGAAGCTTCTGCAGAAGCAGAAAAGCTCAAGGTTTCGGAAACGGTTACGGTCACGGGTACGCGTCTGTCACAGACTCGTCTGACAAACGTCATGGCCGGAACCTCGCTCAGCGCTGACCAAATCAAGAAGCGCGGCTATACCGATATCGGCGTCGCGCTCATGCGTGAAAACCCGGCTTTCGGCATTGGCGATAACTCACCGATGGGTACTCAGGGCAGCTTCGGCGCTGGCCAGTCCTTCACCTCCCTGCTCAACCTTGGTAGTGACCGGACCCTGACACTGATCGACGGCATGCGCATGGTCGGTGGCTCCACGGCATCGCTTTACGGCGCAGGCTCAGGTTCCCAGGTGGATGTCAGCGCCGTTCCGACATCTATCCTGAAAGGTGTGGACACCAAAATTGGTGGCGCGGGCGCTGCCTATGGTGCGGACGCCGTCGCGGGTGTGGTCAACTACCAGCTTGACGACCATTTCACGGGCGTAGACTTCAATGCACAGGGCAACTGGACCCAGAAGCTCGACGCACCGAAAGAAAAAATCACGTTCAAAGTCGGCCATGATTTCGATCACGGCAAAGGCGGAATGGTTTTTGACGTCGAGTACCGCAATGAAGGCGGTATCCTCGCCAATGACCGCCCCAACCTGACCGGGCGCAACGCCACGACCTATGTGCGTGCGCCCTACACCAGCACAAACTCGCCTTACGTTTATAATTTCGCCCAGGGCGCGCGTAATACCATCGCTTCGGTTACGGGCGTGCCTCAGCTGACAGGTGAGAACGTTCCCATTTCCTTTGGCAAGGTGGTGGACGGCATTTCGAATGGCGCTGGTCAGCCCCTGATGTTCAGCGGGAACGGACAGTCCCTGGTCCCGATGACCTGGGACTACGCCACCAAGAGTTCCACGACTGTTGTTGGCGGAAATGGAACCGCGCTTCAGGATTATGGCCAGCTTTATGCGCCGTCCCAGAAACTGAACCTGACGCTGCTTGGTCATTACGACATTACCAATCATATCCACGCAACCTGGCAGGGCTGGTATGCCCGTGGCACCGCATCCAGCGAAGTCGCACAGGGTACGTGGTCGACGCCGGCGTTCAACGAGCCGCTGACGATGGAGAACTACCATAATGACGGAGCGGTCAACGGTGCCTACCAACTCAGCACCAGCAACCCGTACCTGACGGCTGCTGAACGGGCGACCATCACGAACGCGCTCGCCGCCAAGGGGCTGCCCACCGATACGTTCTACATGTCGCGCCTGAACCAGGATCTCGACGGCGGAATGTATCAGACGACCATGCAGATGTATCGCTTCCAGGGCGGTCTGAATGGTGACTTCGATGCCGTGGGTCGCCACTTCAACTGGAAAGTGACAGGTGAGTACAGCCGCTATCTGAACGACACATGGCAGCCGTCCATTGTTGCACAGAACCTGATCAATGCGCTCAATGTCACGACTGATGCCAGCGGCAACATCATCTGCTCGCCCGGTTACACCAGTGCACCTGTCAAAACCCGCAGCTCCTCATGCGCACCGTTCAATCCGTTCGGTTCGGGTCAGTCCTCGCCTGCAGCTGTAAATTACATCACGGCGGACGCACATCAGAAAAACGCAAACGCGCAGCGTGACATCCAGGCCGAAATCTCCAGCACGGTCATGCGTCTTCCCGCTGGCGACGTGAAGTGGGATATCGGTTACGAGCATCGCCGTGAAGGGTATCGCTTCAACCCCGGCGCGTTCTCCCGCGGCTGGGAACAGGACGATGGTTCGTACCTGCAGTACGGCAACTCGACGTCGCTCCCTCCCACGGGCGGTGCGTATCACACGCATGAAGTCTTCGGCGAACTTGATGTTCCGCTGATCTCACCGAGCATGCATGTTCCGGGCGCCTACAGCCTGTCTGGCACCGCGAACGGTCGTTACATCAACAACAGCATGACGGGTGGATACTGGACATACATGTTCGGTGGAGCTTGGTGGCCGACGCAGGACTTTGGCCTGAGCGGCAACTACGCCCGTTCGGTCCGTAACCCGTCCGTAACAGAACTGTTCGCACCGCAGAGCACGGATTACGAATACGGTACTGACCCCTGCTCAACCGCAGGTGTCGGCGCAGGCCCGAACCCTGCCCTTCGCGCTGCAAACTGCGCCAAGGCCGGAATTTCGCAGCCGTTCGAATCCAATTTCAACAACTACTCCATCCCGGGTACGGCCGGCGGCAACAGCAAGCTGAAAAACGAAGTCTCGACGAGCTACACCGGTTCGCTGGAAATTCGTCCTCACTTCATCCGTGGCTTTGACTTTACGGGCTCTTTCGTAGACGTGAAGATCAACAATGCGATCACATATCTGGGCGCTGAAGATGTCATGGATGCCTGCTATGACTCCACGTCTTATGGTCCCAGCAATCCCTATTGCCAGGCGTTCCAGCGTGATGACAAAGGTCAGCTCGCAAACTATCAGGTCGGCTATTACAATATCGCCACCTATCACACCCAGGCGCTGCAGGCTCATATCGATTACAACACCCCTCTCAGCCGCTTTGGCCTTCCGTCGTCCGCCGGCTCCATCGCTCTGTCGGCCACCTATGTCCATTATGTGAAGAGCCAGCAGGCCTATCTGAACAACACCTATCTGCTGACTGGCACGACGAGTAATCCGGGCGACAACGCCACCTTTAATGCCAATTACATCCGTGGTCCGTTCACGCTTCAGTGGCAGACCCTGCTGTATGGTCCGACGAAGTATGCCCTTCAGGTTCCCAAGAACCAGTACTTCGCCAACAACCGCCCGGCTTTCGCCATGTTCAACCTGACGCTCGGCTACGACATCACCAAGAACTTCAGCGCTAACTTCATGGTGAACAATATCACCAATGCGCTGCCGAGATACCCGGGCACCGTCAGCATCACCCGTTACTACGACGCACTTATGGGTCGTTCCTTCGAACTGAACCTCGGTGTTCATTTCTGATCCTTCGATCAGACGGAACACGGGAAAAGAGGGGCTTCGGCCCCTCTTTTTTTGTCTGAAGCCTGACGCGCAGACATAAAAAAACGGGACGGATTTTACCCGCCCCGTTTCCGCTTCCTGATGAGGGAGAAAGGTCAGCCCGTTTCTTTGGGCGTGTGCTTGACCTTGATGTTGTAGCCTTTGAGCATTCCGTACCAGTACAGACGCGGGAACACTTCCGTCTTGAGGAACCAGGCAAAGCGACTGGGCTTGCGCTGGTCGTACGGAAAGCTCGGCGCGACCTTGCCGCCATACAGGAACTCGGCCAGCACGACCTTGCCGTAGGATACCGTCAGCGGGCAGGCGCCGTATCCGTCATAGCTGCCCATCTGCGGACGGCCATCAAGTGAGGCCAGCAGGTTTTCCACAACGACCGGAGCCTGTTCGCGGGCGGCGGCGGCAGTCTTGGCATTGCTGGTGCCCAGAACGTCACCGGCACCGAAGATATTGTCATAGGTCTTGTGACGCAGAACAGTCGGATCGACGTCCAGCCAGCCAGCTTCGTTGGCGAGCGGGCTTTTCTTGACGAAATCCGGAGCGCTCTGCGGCGGCACGACATGCAGCATGTCAAACTGGCGCACGACGGTCTGGTCCGTTCCGACGATCTGGAACGTGGCCTCGCGCTTCTCGCCATCCACCTTGATCAGGTTTTCCTTCATGTGAAGGTTCACGCCGTAATAGTCGATCTGGCGCTGAAGCGACGGCACGTAATAGGCCACGCCGAACAACGCATTTCCGGCCAGCGAGAAATCGACATCCGTGCGATGCAGCGAACCTTCGCGGCGCCAGTGGTCACAGGCCAGATAAACGATCTTCTGCGGTGCGCCTGCGCATTTGATCGGCATGGGGGGCTGCGTGAACAGCGCCTTGCCGCCATCGAGATGCCGGATGCATTCCCACGTATAGGCAGCCGTCTCACGCGAATAGTTGGACGTCACGCCATTGCGGCCCAGCGTTTCCGGCAGGCCTTCGATCTTGTCCCAGTCGAGCTGAAGGCCGGGGCAGACGACCAGCCGACGATACTCGACAACACGGCCGCTTTTCAGCGTCACGGTATTGGCTTCAGGTTGAAAGCTTTCAACGCTGTCGCGCAGCCAGGTGACATTACGGGGGATCAGGCCGCCTTCCTGCTTCAGCGTTTCGGGCAGGGTCATCACACCTGCACCCACAAGGGTCCAGCCGGGCT
Source organism: uncultured Gluconobacter sp. (assembly GCA_937880175.1). Lineage (GTDB taxonomy): Bacteria > Pseudomonadota > Alphaproteobacteria > Acetobacterales > Acetobacteraceae > Gluconobacter. The sequence goes on along the minus strand of CALFLO010000099.1, from coordinate 36,619 downwards.
GGTAAGCGTGAGTCGTGGACGGCTCGATGATGGCGATCGACAGGTTGGCGCGTTCACGCCTGAGCTGTGCTGCGATGGTGATGCCAGCGGCACCACCGCCGACGATGACGACTGAGAAGCGATCCTGCTGGGTCGGGTCTGCCATGTTCGGTTACTCCAACGTCATTGTGTGACGGAAAGAGTCTAGTCCAGAAGGGCAAGTCTTTCCGTCAGAAGCGAATAGAAAGCGTCTGAATCAACGTCATTGATCCATAACGCGTTCGGAACGCGATCGGTTACGTTCCACAGGTCAACAACACTCTGACCCACACATAGCGGCGCGTCGACCTCGATTTCCACATTGCAGTCCCGCCCAGAGAAGAGCTCCGGCCACAGAAGGAAGCCGATAGTGAGCGGATCATGCAACGCGCCGCCTTCCCAGCCATATTTCTGCTTTTCGAACCGGTCTTCCGCACCCAGCATCCGCACCACCATGTCCGTGACCGGCGAGCCGATCGCAGCAATCGGCGCCAGACGGGCCGGGGTGGCAATGGCGCGATGCGTCACATCCAGAGGCAGGAGCGTTATCGGGATACCGGAACGCATGACGATCCGGGCGGCATGGGGATCCACGAAAAAATTGAATTCTGCGGTCGGCGTGATGTTGCCGCCTTCGCGCTGTGCCCCCCCCATGGCCACAACCCCGGCAATCCGGGACGCGATATCCGGCGCATGCGTGAGCGCGAGAGCCAGATTCGTCATCGGCCCAAGGCAGACGAGCGTGATCGCACCTTCAGGTTCACGCCGCAGCATATCCACGAGCCAGGTCGCGGCGTCGATCGCCTGTGGACGCAGTGTCGGATCAGGCAGATTGGCGCCTGCCATGCCCGTTTCGCCATGCACATGCTCGGCGCTGATGGGCGCGCGATGCAGGGGGCGTGCCGCGCCCGAAAAAACGGGAATATCGGTGCGCCCTGCCAGTTCGAGCAGGGCACACGCATTTTTCGTCGTCAGGACGATGGGAACATTGCCGGCGACGGTCGTGATGGCCTCGACCGTCAGTTCCGGCGAGGCCAGCGCCAGCAGGATGGCAACCGCATCGTCCTGACCCGGATCGGTGTCGATGACGATGCGGCGGGGTGCGATTGCTGCGAAGCCGGCCTGTGTCATCATGCTTCTTCTTCGGAGTCCTTGATCCAGACTTCGACCGGGCCTGTAACCTTGATCGTCATCGGGCGACCGCGACGGTCCATGGACTTGCCAACGGCCAGACGGACCCAGCCTTCGCTGATGCAGTATTCCTCGACGGTGGTGCGCTCTTCGCCCTTGAAGCGGACACCGATGCCGCGCGACAGCAGCTCTTCGTTGTAATACGGGCTGTCCGGGCTGGCGGAGAGACGATCGGGAATGGTGTCGGTCATGGCGGGGCTATCCTCGTGTGTATCAGATCCGATCGGGTCGGACCGGCTCGTCAGAGGTTTTCTCTGTAGCGCCGGATGCGCGGCTCTCCAAGTCCGCCCCGTGTCTGAAACAGGACATGACCGCTCCCACAGGGCGCAGAGCACTGCTATGAGAGACGCTTCCCGTCGGAGACACACCTCTCATGTCGTATCGCTCTTTTCGCCGCAAACCGGAGCGCCGCCTTTCAGGGCTGACAGCCCTGGCCTCCCTGCTGATGATCCTGACAGCAGGCACCACGCTCTCCGGCTGCGCTTCGGATGATGATGGCGACAACTGGTCCGTCAGTGCCCCGGTCTCGGCCGGACAGGCGATCCGGCTGGATTCCGTGGCCTCCCATGAACCGGCTTCGGTCTATCGCCTGACCTATCGCAGCACGGATGCCCGCAATCCGCAGCAGCTTGTCCGTGTGTCCGCACAGGTTCTGGTTCCGCGCGGGCCGGCCCCGGCGGGCGGGTGGCCGGTTCTCGCTTGGGCGCATGGGGAGAGCGGCCTGCACCTGACCTGCGCGCCGTCCGTGATGGGGATCGGCACCGTGCAGGCACATTTCTATGACGGCTGGCTGCGTCAGGGCTTTGCGATCGTCGCGACCGACTATCCGGGGATGGGAGAGCCCGGCGCGCCGCTTCTGCTGAATGCGCGATCGGAAGGCATGAGCGTGCTCGATTCCGTCCGCGCGGCCCGCGAGCGCCTGCCGGATCTCTCGGAGAATGTGGTCCTGAACGGCCATGCCCAGGGAGGTCAGGCCGCACTGGCCGCCGCCGCGATGGCGTCGACCTATGCGCCGCATCTGCGGATCCTTGGCACGATCGCTGCTGCGCCACCCTATCTCGACGAACAGACGGCGCAGGAACTTCTGCATCCCGCCAATCCACGCAGCTTCTCCCCCGCCGTGCCGGAACTGCTGACGCTCGGGCAATCGCTGGTCGAGGCCGATCCCTCAACCGACATCAACGAAGCCTTTACGCCGCGCGGGCAGCGCCTTCTGCATGATGCCGGCTCGATGTGCGCCTCGGATTTCTTCCCGGTCGCAAAGCGCTCCGGCCTGACACCTGCCACCCTGCTCGAACCCGAGGCCAGCCGTGTTCTGGCGCCGGTGTTCGACTGGGCGAAATATCCCGGTTTTTCCCTGCCCTCTCCTGTCCTCATCGAGTCCGGCACGCAGGATCTGCATACCTCCACCAGTCAGCAAAAACGCCTCGTCAGCCGCCTCTGTGCCGCCGGAACTCCCGTAACGCACCGGATTCATGAGGCCAGCCACAACGGCACACTGGCCGCCATGATCACGGAAGCGCACAGTTTCGCCGGACAGCTCCTTCAGGGCACGAAACCCCGTTCGGACTGCAATTCACCCGGCTAACTCTGTTCGAAGGAGATGTTTTTCGCCCCGGCGGGGTCGCATCACAGAAACACTCTGTTAGACTCTGCCCCATGAATATCCTGATTACAGGGGCCGCATCCGGCATCGGACGCGGTCTTGCCCTGAAACTGGCCCGTCCGGGCGTTTCCCTGCAACTGTGCGACCACGTGGCAGACGGCCTTATGAAAACCGCCCGACGATGCGACGAACAGGGCGCACACGCCGTTCCAACCGTTCTGGACGCGCGGGATCGGCAGGGCATGGCAGACTGGATCGCCACGGCAGCAGGCGAGCGACTGGACATGGCGTTTCTCTGCGCGGGGATCACGGGAGGTCTACCGCCCGAAGCGGAGGACGGTCTGGTTCTGGAGCGTGAAGAGCGCGTGCGGGAGATGCTCGACACCAATCTGACTGGAACGCTCAACACGTTCTTTCCGGTCGTGAACGCCATGCGCCAGCAGAAGCGCAATGATGAGAATCTTCGGGGCCGGATCTGCGTGATGGCATCCGTAGCGGGCTTTGTCTGCTATCCCGGCACCCCGTCCTATTCCGCCTCCAAGGCCGCTCTGGACCGCTTCATCGTCGCCAATGCCTCACGGCTGGGCAATTCCGGTATCAGCCTGACCAGCGTGTGCTGCGGATTTGTCGATACAGCCATGGTGAAGCAGAACCGTTTTGCCATGCCGGGTCTGGTCTCCACGGAAGAAGCGGTAAGCCGGATCCTGCGCGGAACGCTTCGTCAGACGCGGCGGGTGATCTTCCCGGCGTGGCTGGTCCTGGGCTCGCGGCTGATGGATCTGCTTCCACCCCGGCTTGCAGACTGGTATTATGTGACCCAGCCTTCCGCACAACCGGCAGGCATGCCCGACTTCTGACTCCCTGCACGGCGAATAACTGACATTTTGTGTCCTATCAGTAATGACCTGAATCGCAGTTTTGTGGATAAACTGGCTGCATGAATTTCTGCCGCCTGTTCATAGACCGTCCGGTCGCGACGACACTGATGTCCATTGCCATCTTCATGGCCGGGCTCATCTGCTATCCTCTTCTGCCCGTCGCCACGATGCCGGACATGACTACGACTGCCATTATGGTCGTGGCGACCCAGCCGGGTGCCGACCCGCAGCAGATGGCGACGTCCGTCACCACACCGCTGGAACGCAGGCTCGGATCGATTGCAGATCTGGAGAGCATCGAGTCCGACACCAATGCCGGACAGGCGCAGATTTTTCTTGAGTTCTCCTCATCACGCAATATCGATGGCGCCCTGCGTGACACACAGGCCGCCCTGCGCGCTGCGCGAGCCGATCTGCCGACCGGCACGATGGACGCTGACCCGCAGGCCTTCAAGATGGATGGCGGTGGCTTTCCGGTCTATCTGATGAGTCTGACGGGCGACCAGAAAACCCAGGCCGAACTCTACGATATCGCCAATATCCGCATCAAACCGCTGCTGGCCGAGGTCAAGGGCGTGGGCCGCGTGGAAGTCGTGGGCTCGACGAATCCTGCCGTTCGCGTCGAACTCAATCCCGGTCCGCTTTACAAATGGGGCATCGGCCTTGAGGACGTGCGCACCGCGCTCGCCTCGGCCAATGCCTTCACACCCAAGGGCTTCATCGACAGCAACGGCCAGCGGATGATGCTGTCCACCAACGACCAGGCCATCAACGCAGCCCAGTACCGTGATCTGATCGTCGGCTATCGCAACAATTTTTATCCCGTCCGGCTGAGCGATATCGCCACCATCGCCGACAGTGTTCAGGACGTCTACCAGACCAGCTATATCAACGGGCATCGCGCCGTCACTCTGGTCGTGACCGCCCAGCCCCATGCCAATACCGTGGCGATCGTGGATGGCATCAACGCCAACCTGACGCATCTGCGCGACGCCCTGCCGGCGGACGTCAATTTGGTCGTGGGTCTCGACACGTCCCGCTCCATCCGCGCGTCGCTCGCGGATGCGCGTCTGACGCTGATCCTGTCTGTCCTGCTGGTCGTGCTCGTCATCCTGCTGTTCTTCCGCAAGATGATCACGACGCTCATCCCGGCCGTGACCGTCCCCATTGCCCTGTCCGGCACGCTGGCCGCCATGGCCGCATTCAACTTCACGCTCGATGTCCTGTCGCTCATGTCCCTGACCATCGCAGTAGGCTTCGTGGTCGATGACGCCATCGTCGTGCTGGAAAACATCGCCCGCCATATGGAGGAAGGCAAAGACCGCTATGAGGCCAGCCTGATCGGCGCTTCGGAAATCGGCTTTACGGTTCTGTCCATCAGCGCCTCGCTGGTTGCGGTGTTCATTCCGCTGCTGTTTCTGCCCGGCGGGGCTGGCTCGATCATGTTCGAGTTCTGCATGACGATGATCTCCGCCATCGTCATCTCAATGTGGCTGTCCCTCACGCTGACGCCCATGATGTGTGCGCGTCTGCTGGAAATCGATCATGCCGGTCAGCCCCGGAAAGGCATTTTCGGTCACATCGCCGTCGTCACGGAAACCACACTGGACTGGACGCTCAAGCAGTATGGCCGCTCCATGCACTGGTGCCTGCGCCATCCGGTCCTGATGGGTCTGACTCTCCCGCTCAGCTTCGTAGTGCTGGTGGGCTCGGTCGTACTGATGCCCAAGGAATTCATTCCTTCGCAGGACATGTCGCTGCTGGCGGGGCGCATCAAGGGCGACGCCACCATGTCGTTCCAGGAAATCGACCGCCGTCTGCGGGAAGTCGGCGCCATTGCCCAGACGGACCCGGACGTCACGTCCACCACCATCTTCAGCGACGACAAGAACAGCGGCGAGCTCTACATCCATCTCAAGGAAAAGGAGGAGCGCGCTTCCGCTGACACGATCCTTGACCGCATCCGCAAACGTCTGCCCGACGAACCGGGCGCGGACATCTCGTTCTGGAGCGTCGGGGGCAGCAGTCAGGGCGGTAGCAGCTCCAAGAACACCGGCAGTTATCGTTATGTCCTGCGCGGAGATAATGTCGCCGATCTGTTTGGCTATATCCCGACCCTGCTGAGCGCCCTGCGCGCGTCAGGCAAGCTGGTCAACATCTCCTCCACGACCGAAGGCCAGTCCGTCGCGGCCTACATTACCGTCCACCGCGACACGGAGTCCCGCTACGGTGTTACGCCGCAGTTGATCCAGAACGTGCTGTATGATTCCTACGGTCAGGCCATCGTCTCCACGATCCACCTGCCCACGACCGAGCATCGCGTCGTCATGGTGCTGGCTCCGCGATACCGCATGGATCCCGAAACGCTTCGGCAGGTCTGGATTTCCACCTCCGCAGGCACGGCAGCGGGTGGCGTAGCCTCCAACCTGATCCGCGCCCGCAGCGTCGCCAGCACTTCGGCGAACAGTTTCACGTCCCTGGCCACGGCTTCCATCCAGAACTCGCTGGCCAACCAGATTTCGGGCAATTCCTCGAATGGCAGCGCGGTGTCATCCGCAACCGAAACCATGATCCCGCTGACCAATGTCGCCTCCATCCTGTGGAAGCCGCAGCCCCTCGATATCACCCATCGTGGCAACTATTATTCCGCCAATATCTCTTTCGATCTGGCGACCGGCGTGAGCTACAACGAAGCGGTCGAGTTGATCAAACAGACCATGCAGAATACGCACGCCCCTGATGGGGTTCTGGGCGACTTCACCGGAACAGCTGGCGATACGCGCAAGCTCATGATCAATGGCGCACTGGCTTTCCTCGCCGCCATTGCGGTGATGTATATCGTGCTGGGCATTCTCTATGAGAGCCTGATCCATCCCATCACGATCCTCTCCACCCTGCCTTCCGCCGGTATCGGGGCGGTTCTGGGCCTGTGGGTCGCGGGGGAATCATTCAGCATCATTGCCATGATCGGCATCATCCTGCTGACGGGTATCGTCAAGAAGAATGCCATCCTCGTCATCGACTTTGCGATCCACGCCGAGCGGGTCGAAAAGCTCTCCCCGAAAGATGCCATCTTCAAGGCGTCCATCACCCGCTTCCGCCCCATCCTGATGACGTCCCTTGCCGCCGCGCTCGGCGCGGTTCCCCTCATCATCAGCAACGGATATGGCGCAGAAATGCGCCGACCGCTGGGCGTTTCCATCCTTGGCGGCATGGTCGTCAGCCAGCTCCTGACCCTGTACACCACGCCAATCGTCTATCTGTGGATGGATGCCATCGGTGCGAAAACCAGGCGTCTCTGCCACTGGCTGCTCGGCCTGCTACGGCGTCACAACAGTGCTGCATCCGCCACAGAGGTCTGAACCCGCGAGGGCGATCAGAGAGACGGCAGGGATGTTGTCTGCTGGTGTGTCCGGTTATCGGCGGAAAGCGGCATGATGCCGGGGATGATCTCCACTTCCGTCCGGTCCACGACGCGTCCCGTCAGGACCATACGGCTGCTCGCGTTATAAACATGCACGGTATCGCCCTTGCCACCTGTTTCCAGAACGGTCCCTGAAACCGTCAGATGAAGGCTCGGGCCGGAAAATGTCGCGACGACCGGCGATCCGCGATGAACAAGCTGGGGATGCGCGAGTTCGGACACACTGAGAACCTGCCCGGCTGCGAGGACACCCCGCGCCTCCAGACCGACGGCGTCCTCAGGTGACTGAAGGGCATCGTCAGGAATGAGGCCAACGCGCACAAAGGTCATGGTGACATCTTCAGGCAGAATGGGCTGTCCCAGATGCATGGCATGACGCAGGGTCACAGCCCGGACTTCCATGGTCGCCGTTCCGCTCACATTGAAAGCCGTACCCTGTCCTCCGCTTGCGGACGCGACTTCGAGGCGCGCGGTGAAATGCTCGCTACCATGGGGGGGGCGGTCGATATGCAGGATCGTCGGTGCGCCCCGATCCGCCATGGGAACGGCAACAGGCTTGAACCCTGTCAAAGCCACCTCGACCCGGGCCTCTGATGGAAGTTCCAGCCCCTCCCGGATGACGGGCAGCACATCATCAAGCGCGATCATGCGGGCTGCATGCGTGACAGTCGCAGAGACCAGTGGCGAGGCATCAGGCCAGTCCACGCCGAACTGCGCCGCGATGGCTGTCAGCTGCGGGCCACCGACCACATAGCTTGCTCCCAGTGCCGGGGCATCGCCAATCTCGGTATCCTGCCCCTTGCCCAGATCGGCAAACAGATCGGACAGACGCACACGGGGATGATCGACATTGACGTTGGTCCGCAGGGTCGCGGCGGATGCGAATGACAGGACAGAGCATCCTGCCAGCAGCAGCATGCCACCTGTCAGCAGGATGCGGTTCATGGCTTAACCACCACCCAGATTGGTCACGGTCTTCATCATGTCGTCAGACGCGGTGATGACCTTGCTGTTCATCTCGTAAGCGCGCTGGGCCGTGATCAGATCGGTGATTTCCGTCACAACGTTGACGTTCGAGTTTTCGACGTAACCCTGCATGATGCTGCCGTAGCCAACGGCTTCAGGATTACCCATCATGGCGTCGCCTGACGCTGTCGTCTGGGTGAACAGGTTCTGTCCCATCGCGGCCAGACCGTTTTCGTTGGTGAAGATGCCAAGCTGAAGCTGCCCGACGAGCGTCGTGTTGTTCTGTCCGGCAATCTGCACACTGACCTGACCGGACTGATCGACAGAAATGCTCTGGGCATTGTTGGGGATCGTGATCGTCGGGCTGATGAGATAGCCATCCGCCGTCACGAGCGAGCCGTTGTTGTCCATCGAGAACGTGCCGTCACGGGTATAGGCAAGCTGCCCCGACGGAAGCTGGACCTGGAAATAACCCCGTCCCTGCACGGCCAGATCCAGGGAATTGCTGGTCTGTTCAAGACTGCCCTGATCGTTGATGCGGTAAATCGCGGCCGTCTTTACACCCAGACCGACCTGTGCGCCAGCCGGAATGGTCGTGCCGGTATCAGAGGAGCTTGCGCCCACGCGGCGGATATTCTGGTAGATCAGGTCCTGAAACTCGGCACGGGAGCGTTTGTAACCCGTAGTGCTCATATTCGCGATGTTGTTGGAAATGGTTTCGACGTTGGTCTGCTGGGCCTGCATGCCCGTTCCGGCGATGTCGAGTGCGCGCATGGAGAGTTATCCTTGTCCCGTAAGGGTCTATAAATCAGGCCGAGACCTGGACGATCTTGTCGATGGCGTTTTTCTGGCGCGTTGCTTCGGCGTCGACGAACTGCGCCATGAAGTCGAAGTTCCGCTGGATTTCCATCATCTTCGTGACTTCGGTCATCATCTGGACGTTGCTGCCTTCCACCATGCCCTGCACGATATTGGGCCGCTCAACAGCCGTGGTCGGCTGGTCGGTCCGCAGAAGCCTGCTGCCTTCTGCCTGAAGTTTGTTATCATCCTGTGCCGTCACGATGCCGATCTGGCCCTGCTCGCCGGTTTCGGTTGAGATCACGCCATCGGCGGAAATGGTGATGCGATGATCGGTCTGGGGAAGCTCGATCGGCTGACCGTCCCGGTCCAGCAGGGCATTTCCGTTTTCATCGACAACGGCGCCGTCCTGCCGTTCCTCGAACCGTCCTGCCCGTGTCAGACGCACGCCATTGGCCGTCCGGACCTGAAAATAGCCTTCGCCGCCCAGCGCAAGATCGAGGGGACTGCCGGTCGACTGCATGTCACCCTGCTGGAAGTCCCGATAGGTCGCGCGGTCCTGCGTATAGGATTCCGTGTCCGCGCCTTCAGGCTGCTTTGACGCATGCTGATGGGACAGGAAATCGCTGAAAAGGACATTTTCGCGTTTGTAGCCCACGGTCGATGCGTTCGACATATTGGCCGCCACCACGGACATGGCGCGCTGCTGGGCATCCATGCGCGAAAGCGCGATATAGGTACTGTTCTCCATGGGCTTTACAGGCTCCGGTCAATCCCGATTTCGGAACCCAACCTAGCCGCAGAAAGCTTTCCCAATCGTTAAACGAACAGGGTTATCCCGACTCGCCGTGACGATATGGTGAAAGAGTTTCCAGTTCCGCCGCTTCTGCCTGCATGGCGATCCGCTCCTCTTCCACAAAGGCCGCGACAGCCCGCCGCAGGCCGGGATCAAGGATGGCGTGCGCGGAATGGGTGAAAGTCGGGAGATAGCCGCGCTGGATCTTGTGTTCGCCCTGCGCCCCGGCCTCGACGCGGGACAAGCCGTGCGCGATGGCGAAGTCGATCGCACGGTAGTAACACAGCTCGAAATGCAGGAAGGGCCAGTCCCCCTCACAGCCCCAGTTCCGGCCGAACAGCGCATCCGTCCCCATGAGATTCAGGGCGCCCGCGACAGCTTTTCCGTCATGATGGGCCATCATCAGGACCACACGGTCTCCGAGACGTTCGGACAGCATGGGAAAAAAATGCTCTGTCAGATAGGCGCTCCCCCATTTCCGGTCGATCGTGGACTGGTAGAAGCGGTAAAATGCTTTCCAGTCTTCCGGGGTGATCTGGTCTCCACGCAGCGTGCTGAAAGTCAGGCCACAGGACTGCGCGGCACTGCGTTCCTTGCGGATGGACTTGCGCTTGCGGGAGGCCAAAGCGCCCAGAAAATCATCGAATGTGGCGTAACCATTATTCTGCCAGTGATACTGAAGCCCCGTGCGTGGCAGATAACCCGCCTCGGTAAAGGCTGCCATCGAAGCCGCATCGCAGAAATTGGCATGCAGGGAGGACAGGCCAAGCTGCGCCGTGGCCTGAATAAGCGCGGACGCCAAGGCCTGCGCCACACCTTGCGGATCGGGCAGATCGGGACGGATCAGCAGCCTCGGTCCGGGAACTGGCGAAAACGGGACGGCGCAGACGAATTTCGGATAATAGCGACCGCCCGCGGCTTCGTAAGCCCGCGCCCAGCTCTGGTCGAAAACGTATTCACCCCAGGAATGGGATTTTCCGTAGAGCGGGGCGAGGGCAGCGAGTGTGCCGTCGGGCGCACGTAATGCGGCATGGCGCACGAGCCAGCCGGAGTGGCCCGCGACAGAACCACTGTCTTCAAGCGCGGACAGGAAACCGAAAGAGACGAACGGATTTTCCGCTCCCGCGCAGGCGTCCCAGGCCTCGGCCCCGATCTCATGGATCGAGGCGTGAAGGCTCAGGCTCCAGTCGGGGGACGGGGCAGTGTCCGTTTCTCCCATTCGGTCTCTCCCATCCGGGTTAATCAGGCGATTTCGAACAGGGCCTCAACCTCGACCGGGGCGTTCACGGGCAGGCTCGGCACACCAATGGTGGAGCGGGCATGACGGCCAGCATCACCGAAAACCTCAACAGCCAGATCGGACGCGCCGTTCATGACCGCGGCCTGATCGGTGAACTCGGGCGTGCAGGCAATGAAGCCGCCCAGACGGACAACGCGCGTGATGCGGGAAAGATCACCGTCCAGCGCCGCCTTGGCCTGCGCCAGAACATTGATCAGGCAGGCGCGGGCGCAGGCCACACCGGCATGCACCGAAACCGCGTCACCGAGCTTGCCAGTGATGAGCAGCTTGCCGTCCACCAGCGGGAGCTGGCCGGAAACGACGAGCAGGTTTCCGGTCCGGACGGTCGTGACGTAGTTCGCAACCGGAGCGGCTGCGACCGGCAGCGTGATGTCGAGGGCAGCGAGGCGGGAGTCGGGGGTCGCGGTCATGGAAGGTCTCCGGTTGGGGCGCCCGAGGCGGGCATCTGATGGGGCCGCATGTTGAAACGGGAACGATCCGATGCCAAGGGGCAGGCCTGCATTCCGCGCTCAGGTCGGCAGGCTTTCCTCCCCCGCAAGGCTCCGGCGGCTACGCTCAAGTTCCTCGGCATAGCGGCGCAGGGCGTGCTGTTCGGTCAGGGTTCCGATCACCTGCCGGGACTGATGGTCCTCGACGACGACCAGTGCGTCGGCCTCGGCCTTTTCAAACAGCTCGATCGCCTCGCGGATGTTCATATGCGGGGTCAGCATGGCGTTGCGGAACAGGGCCAGCGTTCCGATCGGCGTCTGCGCGGAGGGCACGGCGTGCAGGTCCGCCAGTTGAACGATGCCGTCATACTGCCCTTCCCCATCAAGCAGGATGATCCGCTGGGCCGATCCGAGCGGGAACAGGACCTGCGCCCGGTTTACAGGTGTCTCCGCCGGTAATGTGCGGACCTGTCCGCGCATCATGCGCCGCACATTGAGGGACCGCATCCAGCCGATATCGACAGCGGAGCGGATCGACTCCCCGCGCAGATGGAAGCGCCAGGTCGCAAAACTGTATCCGAACAGCCGCCGCACGGTCAGGAGCGACAGCACCGCCGCCACGAGGGTGGCGCCACTCATGGAAACGCTGCCCGTCAGTTCCAGCATCAGGCAGATCATGGTCATGGGACTGCCGATGACAGCGACGGCCATCGCGCTCATGCCGACCAGCGCGCAGGCCGTGACGGAATCCGGCGCAACGCCCAGCGGCTCCAGAAGCGTGCCGTAAATCGTGCCCGCCAGCGACCCGAGATACAGCGATGCGAAGAACAGTCCTCCACGAAACCCGGAACCGATACACAGGCAGGACGCCAGCGCTTTCAGCAGCAGTAAAACAACAGCCATCTGCGCGGTGACATTGCCCGCAAAGACGGCGCGCATCGCTTCATGGCCAGCGGACAAAACGGAAGGATGTAGCGTCGCCAGCCCCCCCACGATCAGACCGCCCACGGCGGGCCGCAGCCAGACCGGGCCGGGCATCCGGCGAAACAGCGCCTCCGTCTGCGTGACGCAGAACATCAGGCCAATCGCCGTCAATGCTGTCAGAACGCTGATAATGACCGCCCCGGCCGTGCCTTCCCAGGACAGGGTTCCCGGAGACGGAATGACAATGCCTGGCGGCACACTCCCGAGCGAGCGCGTCACACCCACACCTGCAAGCGCGGCAACCGCCACGGGGGAGAGACTCCCCAGAGAATAGGAGCCAATCACCAGCTCGAAGGCATAGAACGCTCCGGCCACCGGGGCATCGAACGCGGCCCCGATCGCAGCCCCGGCTCCGGCCCCCACCAGCACACGCAGATCCTCGCGACGCACCCGGAAGGAACGCCCGATGCGGGAGCCGAACGCGGCGGCAATCTGGGTAAACCCGGCTTCAAGCCCGATAGAGCCCCCCACGCCATTGGACAGGACCGTCTGGCAGACAATGACCAGACTGTCCCGCACGGACATGCGACCGCCATGCAGCGCGTTGGCCTCAATGGGGTCCACGGGACTGCGGGGCATGATTTTCGCGATCATGACCCCGAACAGCCCGATCGCCAGTCCGCCGCCCGTCAATACGGCAACAGTCCGGATGGGTGGCAGGGCGGTCAATCCGGAGAGATGGCCGCCCGAAACGCCAGACACACCGAACAGCATCCTGTGCATGAAGAACGTGAGATGGGTCATGACAACCACGCACAGGCCGGACAGAATCCCGACACCTCCGGCGAGAACGCTCAGCCAGATCTCGTTTCCACGCACCAGCGTTCGCAGATTCGACGGGGCATGGGGGAACAGACGCGCCTGAAAGCGGTTCATACGCTGACGCATGGCGCGCGAACGGTCCTCAAAAGGGGCGGGACTGGTGGACAAGCGGGCTCCCGGGCGGCAGGTGTGATCCTGTTTGACGGCAAGCGCGTCGCCGATCAACAGCTGTCATGGAAGGATCATTGATGAAACTGCATGTCATCGAACGGGGAGAAGGTCCGGAAACGGTTGTCTTCCTGCACGGGCTGTTCGGTCGGGCCAGGAACCTCGGCTTCCTGCAACGTGGCGCATCCGCGGATTTCCGGACCCTCGCGCTGGATCTGCGCAATCACGGACATAGTCCGCACGGCCCCGTCAGCTACGCTCTTATGGCGCAGGACGTTCTGGAAACGCTGGATGATCTGGGAATCGAGCGCTTTGCGGTCGTGGGCCATTCGATGGGCGGAAAGGTTGGCATGATGCTTGCCCTCGCCGCTCCCGAGCGCGTCACGAAGCTGCTCGTCGCGGATATCGCCCCGGCCCGGACGGGCCACGGGCATGGCGACATGATCGCCCGGCTGGCTGACATTACGTTTCCCGCATCGCTGGAACGGCGGGAAGGGCTGGATCTTCTGGAGCCGGCAGCCGGCAGCCGGCCCGTCGCCGAACTCCTGCTCCAGAATATCCGGCTGGGCGATTCGCCGGGCTGGAGCATCGGTTTCGCAGACCTCGCACGTGATATTCACGAGATCGAAAACTGGCCCGATCTGCAAATCACCCCTTACGAGGGGCCTGTTCTTTTCCTGCGTGGGGGCGCGTCCCCCTATGTCAGGCCCGAGCATCACGATCAGATTCGCGCATTATTTCCCCATGCGCTGATCCACTCCCTTGCGGGTGCTGGACACTGGCTGCATGCGGAACAGCCTCGCCCCTTCCTTAACGAAATGATGGCATTCCTGCACATACCGGCCTGACACAGGACGTTACGCAACCAAACCGGACGGACAGATGGCAGTTTCGCGCGAATCATTTCGTTTCAGTTAAGCAACATTATTAAAATCTAATATATTAATTTTTTGCCATTTTAATAAAACTCAATTAAAATTAAAGTAAAAAACTTACTTTTCCGAAAAATTAACGACTACAACATCAATGCCGGAACGGCGCATGTAATAAACTTCATCAGGATTACGCGGATGTACGCCCTACTGTTCTCCGAGCCTTTGGTAAATCGTGCCGAAATGCGTGTCTTTACACGGGAGAAGATCTATTCTTCCGCTCTGGCCCGGGGCGCAGCCCATGGCGATAAAGAGACTATTCGGGCGATGATGATCGGATGGTGGCCTTTTATTCAGGCTTTTGAGCGCGCTATTGACGTGCGTGTGGGTCATCTTCCCATCAAGCCACTTGTCCAGCGTTTTGGTCAGACCCGGATCAAGGCCTTCTTTTCGGAAGCCCGTGAAGCTGTCCGGGAAATGAAGGAAGAGGAAGGCTCACACGCCATCCTGTGGGCTGACGGCGCAAAGGAATTCGGCCTCGATCTGTTCGGAACCCACTACGACACCCTGCCGAGCGTCCAGAAGCTGATCGCCAATGCCGATAGCGAAGATCCCGTGATCTTCTTCTCCTGGCTGGCCGCCGTGGAATATATCGCCGAAGAACTGGCCGCCTATCTCTGCCACGCACCCCAGTTCACCAACCTGTTCGCCAAGAAGCACTGGACCTGGGGTCTGGCGCATGACGAGCACGAGCATGACGGCCCGTCTCATCTGGAAATCGACGAGGATCTGGCCCGCGGCTACTACCCGTCCAACGATCCGGACATCACGCGCGCGGCCCTGACGGCCAACATGCGCGAATGCATTGAAATGTTTGAGAAAGCGAGTTTCGAGATTTACGCTACAACACCTGAAATGGCGCACTAACGAAAACTTAAGCTTTTATCAGCTATCTCCGTGCCCGGTGTGCCATGACCGACGCACGGAGATGTTGTTCTCAACAGATTCGTCTGCCACAAAGAAAAACTTCATAAATCCCTGTCATCGTGGCACCCTCCTCCTCTATTGGGAAGGTTCATGATGCCCCTGCCTGTCTCATCGGATCCCGTTGCTGCTTCCCTGTCATGTGCAGCACAATGATGGCCATGCTGACCCTGCTGAAACAGTTTCGGCTTGCCCGGCTTTTTCCTTTCCGGACAGAGATTCCGCCGGGTGCAGAAGAAGATATCCGGCTGTCACGCTGCCGGGTCCTGCGGGGCCTCAACTTCTTTCACTTTGTGCCACAAATCAGCTGCGCCCCGATCGCGGGCCTGTGCCTGATGCGGAACTACCCGACCTACGGGATGCTTTTGTGCGGGTCCGTCCTGTTCCTGCTCGTAGTCTACAATATCTGCTTTTATGCAATCCCGACCGAGAAGCTTGTCGATACCCGGCAGTCCTGGATCCTCAAGGGGATAAACTTCGCGTTCGCCCTCTGCTGGATCACGCTTCCACCCATCGTGTTTCCTTATGGCGATGCCAATGACAGAGTTCTGGTAGCCGGCATTCTGGTGGGCCTTACGGCTACGACCATCACGCTGATGCCATTGGCCGGAACGGGGGAAATCATTGCCCTCATGCTGGTTTTTTCCTGCTGCAGCGCCCTGTTTCAGGCGTGGGAAATCGACCACGGATCTTTCTATTTCTATATTTCCATCGAACTCGCGGTCTACCTGTTCTTTGTCCTATCCCTGACCATGGCAGTCCGGACCCTGTTCACGGCGTTTCTGGTCAGCAGATACTCGCTGGAGCAGCGAAACAGCATCGTCCAGCTCCTGCTGCGAAATGCGGATGACGACACCGGGGACTGGCTGTGGGAGACGTGCGCGTCCGGGACGCTGCACAATGTCTCCGCCAGTCTGGCATCCGCGTTCGGCAACAGTCGCGAATGGCTGGAAAACGGAATTTTCTTTGATATCCTCTCCGATCTGGCAGGCCCCTCGGCCTTCGACGGAGACGAACGGACGGGACTTGGCCGCCTGCGCCAGTGTCTCGACAACCGGATCTTCTTCCGTGACATCGTGGTGTCAGGAACCCTGCATGGCCAGCAGCGCTTCTGGTCCCTGAGTGGGCGTCCGGTTTTTCAGGACCGGACTTTCATAGGATATCGCGGCGTCGGAACGGATGTGACCCAGACTCACTGGGCGCAGGAAAGTGCCTCTTTCCGGGCAAGACATGATCTGCTGACGGGGCTGCCGAACCGTGGCGCCTTTCTTGATGACATGGAAACCTATCTCATCGAGGCCGAACGCACGGGAGAAGCGTTTGCGCTGCTCAATCTCGACCTGGACGGCTTCAAGCAGATCAACGACCGCTATGGCCATTCCGCCGGTGACGAGATGCTCCGGAAAGTTACGGTCGTCCTGAGCAGGACGCTGAGCGAGCGTCACAGACTCTACCGGTTCGGCGGCGACGAGTTCATGCTGCTGGAGCGTCAGACCACCCCTGCGCAGGCGGCCAACACAGCCACGGGGCTGATCAATGCCCTGACGAATGTTCCCATCCGGATCGGGGAGGGCGTGCGGTGCGCGGTCGGGCTGAGCGTGGGGATCGTGCTGTCCATCGGTGGCTCGGAACGCGTGGGCAGCCTGCTGGAAGCCAGCGATCTGGCCCTGTACGAGGCCAAGAGTCTGGGTGGCCATACGCACCGTTTCTACAATCCGGAACTGCGCACCGTTGCCAAGCGCAACCGCGACCTGATCCGCGCCCTTCCCGAGGCGCTCGATGCGGGAACGCTGGGCATTGTCTATCAACCCTTCTTCAACACCCAGAGCCAGAAGCTCTGCGGATTCGAGGCGCTGATCCGCTGGTCCCATCCCGAATATGGCCGCGTCCCGCCCGAACGGATCATCCAGCTTGCGGAAGAAGCCGGGCTCATTCACCGCCTCGGCGTCTATGTTATGGAAAAAGCCTGCTTTTTTGCGCGCGAATGGACTGAGGGGCTGGTGCTGTCGATCAACGTCTCGGTCGGCCAGCTTGAAGCCCCCGCCTTCCTGAAAGATACGTTCCGGATCCTTGAAAAAACCGGATTCCCGGCCCGCTGCCTGCAGATCGAGATGACCGAAAACATCTTCATGGAACCTGACGCTGCGACATTCACCCTTCTGAGCCGCCTTCAGAGCGCGGGGATTTCCATCGCACTCGATGATTTCGGTAAAGGCTTCTCGTCGCTCGGGTATCTGCGGTTCTTCCCGTTCTCGAAAATCAAGCTGGACGGCCTGTTCGTGAGGGACATGCTGCGCGAATCCCGGGCGGCCTCCATCGTGCGCGCCGTGGTGGACCTGTCCATCGATCTGGGCGTAGCCGTCACGGCGGAAGGTGTGGAAAGCCAGGAGCAGCTTTCCTATCTCAGACGTCTGGGCTGCACGGAAGTCCAGGGGTATCTGCTGTCACGCCCGCTTTCCCCCGATGATACGCGGCAGTTCATGACCACGACCCCTGCCCTGATGGAACCCTCCTGAACCAGAATTACGCGGTCAGCGGATTAGGCGCCGTTTTCTTCCCTTCCTCGGCCACGCGCCAGCAGTACCAGGCCAGTGTCGAGCGCCAGGGCGAGAAACAGGCCGTCTCTTCTTTCAGTGCTTTGGGTTTGGGAGGCAGCTCCATTTTCCGGATCCGTCTCCACCCTTCCCGGACACCGAAATCATCGACCGGCATCACGTCCGGGCGGTTGAGCGTGAACATCAGCAGCATCTCGACCGTCCACCGCCCGATGCCGCGCAGGGTGATGAGCTGTGTGATCAGTTCTTCATCCGTCATGGCGGATGCCTCGGCGCGACTGGGAACAAGGCCATCCAGACGGGCCTGCGCGAGGCCTTTCATGGCCAGGAGCTTGTTTCCCGAAAGCCCGCAACCCCGCAGACTTTCTTCGGAAAGGGACAGAATCTGCCCGGGCGCCGGCGGTGGGCCGTCAATGCTCCCGCCCTCGCCGAGAAGGCAAAGCCGACCGAAGATTTTCCGGGCTGCCGCACCATGAAGCTGCTGTCCGGCGATGGCGCGCAGCAGAGCGTCATAAGGCTCCTGCCCGTCATCACCGCGCAACGTACATGGACCGATACGGGCAATGATGGCGGCAAGATCGGGATCTGCGCCCAGAAGTGTGGCGGAATCAGCCATCAGGAACATGCCTTTCCGGAAGTTAAGGTTCGCGTGACTCTTTGTGTCTTTCGTGGGTCTCGCATTACTGCCATGATACGCCAATACAGACGCCCACCCCCAGCCCCGGATAACCAGCCTGCCGGATGACAACCCCGACCGCCCTGGTGCAAAAGGTCTGGCGATGATGCGACGCCACCTTCTCCTCGCCGACCGGCTGCTTCATGCCAGGTCCTTTTCAGACGGGCTGACCCGCATATGAGCGGAACGGCCGCTGTCACGTCTGGAAAGCCGCAGAAACGCGAGCCGCAGCTCTTCGCCCCCTCGGCGCGGACCGCTCCCGCACGTCCGCAGCATGCCCCCGCCGGGACCCGGGAACGGGTGAGAGACTATGTTCCGCCGTCAGTTCCGGTGCGCCCGGTCCTGACGCCGATGATGCGGCCACAGACCATCGTCGAGAATGGCCCCACTGTTCCGTTCATTTTTTCGGCGGGACTTCATGCGGCCGTTCTGGCCTTCCTCCTGATGCAGCATCACGGCATGCATGGCTCACCGGCCGGGCAGGAACAGCCGCAGGTCGAAATGGTCTTCGACACGCCCCCTTCCAAAAGCAGCATGCGTGGCCCCCGGGCGCGTGACGAAGGCGGTGCGCCTCCACCGCCATCCGCCCAGAGCCCGGAAGAAACACAGGAAAACCAGCAGCAGCCGGAAAAGGAACAGTCCACGCCGACGCCGGCTGTCCCAACACCCGAGACTCCGACCGCGCCTGAAGTTCCGGAAGAGCCTTCCGCCGAACTGCCCAAGACCGCGCCGACACCGGCCCCCATTACCCCGGGCGCCGCGCCCAGCCAGCGCAGCCAGCAGACGTCGCCGCATGCCCATCATTCGCCGCACTCCGTCCGCTCCGCACGGAACAACCCGTTCGCGCACCCGATGGATCTTTCGTTTGGTGAGCAGCCTTCGCCCTATCGTCGCCATCGGGGCCGCGCATCGGGATCCGGCGGTCCGATCGACATGTCTCTGGGGCCGCTCAGCATGAATGGCGCCATCAACGCGCCCTACCAGACCCGTACCAGCGTCAAGGGCGTCAGCGAGGATTACGGCGGGGAAATCGACCGCTGGATCCGGGCGCACATGTATTATCCGGAAGAAGCCGCCCGTGCTGGCGAAGACGGCCCGTCCTCCGTGCATGTGGTGCTGGACCGTTCGGGACATGTGAAGTCCGTCCGGCTGATGAGCCAGTCGGGCTCCTATTCGCTGGATGCCGCGACGACCGGCATGTTCCAGGGCGCGCATCTTCCCCCGGTTCCGCCCGACATGAAGGGCGACCATTTCGATATCGACGTGACGATCAACTACATCCTGATCCGCCGGTAAGGGGCAGGGGCGCGGTTTCGACAACGGGACCGCAATCCCATACAGTCCATCAGGTCACTGCCCTGTTACCGGAGCCCCGATGCGTCGTCTCTGTTCTGTCCTGCTGCCGCTCTGCTTTCCCCTTGCTCTAGGGGGATGCTTCAGTCTTTCGCGGCCTTTCGCCGATCCCGGACAGCAGGCCCGATATCTGACGGCAGCCAATCTGCCCCCCGCCCGGCTGGCGGTCCCGACACCATCGGATTCCCTGCTGTCCGACGATGCCGCCGCACTCTGGGCACATGACATGGCGCAGGCGATGGTCGGCCAGTCCGTTCCCGCCATCGCCCAGCCTCGCAAGAAGGGCGACTGGTGGCTGAAAATGAGCGCAGTGACCCGAAGCGGAGCCGTTGTTCCCCATTACGTCATCATGACGCCGGAAGGAAAAATCCGGGCGGAAACGGACGGCCCCGCGGTGGACATGGCGGGATGGAGCGCGGGTGACAGGCTGGCCCTTCAGGGCGCCGCCGTTCAGGAAGCGCCCCAGCTTGCGAACCTGCTGACAGGCATTCAGGCCAACATGATGCAGCAGGACCCGCACAGCCTCATGAACCGGCCCGCGAAAATCTGCTTCAAGGGTGTTACCGGCGCACCAGGGGACGGAAATATCGCTCTCGCCCGCGCGTTCTATGCATCCCTCCCGGACAAGACCAATACGGTGACAACCAGCGAAAAAGGAGCGGACTTCATCGTTCGCGGCACCGTCGAACTCAAAACAGGCGCAGCAGGAAACGGCAGCCATCCGGTCGATCATATCGAGATCGCCTGGCATGTCCTGATCCCGGACGGAAAGGAAGCTGGAGCCGCCACACAGCTTCACGACATCGCTCCTCATTCTCTGGATGGGGCGTGGGGCGATACAGCCGATGCCGCAGCCGAAGAAGCAGCCCAGGGCGTGCGCACCATCGTCACCAACTATTCTGGCCGCGAGCACGCCGCCCTCCCCGATACAAAGGCGTCCCCAAAAAAAGCAGCCTGATACAGGCGGGAACAGAATCCCTGTCCGCAAAATGTAACTCCGTGTATCTTTAAGTAATATTCCTTGTTACAGAACTCCGGCCTTTTCATCCGGAGTTCGTGATGCCGCCCTCATGCCGTTTTCTGCTGTCCGGTCTGGCCTTCTGCGCCGGGCTGGCCCCTGTCATGTCCGCTTTTGCGGATCCCGCACCTGTTATCGCCGTGAACCGTGAGATCGGCCTGTCGATGACGGGCACCTTCCGCAACAGCGTCAGCGGTTACAATTCCCGCGTTACGCCGACTGGCGGTTCGGACTTCAGCGCAGAATCCGCAAGCACCTCACTCTACCGCACCATCGGCTGGACCCCGGGATTTCAGGCCGACGCATCGGTCATGTTCAATGCTTTCGGGATCGAAAACCTTTACGGCGCCCTGCACTTCTCGCTCGAAGACGGCCAGAGAAACTACAAATCCAGCTATCGCAGTTTCTCAAGCATCTCCGCTCCGTACGGATTTTCGGCGGGCGGCAACGACAGTTCGAATGGCACGGATAATCGCGGAGAAATCGGCAAGGGCTTCCTCCTGCTCTCCCGCACCGTGCTCCTGACACCCTTTATCCAGGGCGGATACGTCACGAGCGGCAATGACGGCGACTTCGGATACGGCTCCGGCCGCTATTTCGCCGGTGCGGGCCTGAAGGCGGATTACGCTCTTACGCCCCGTCTCGTCCTTCGGGGTCGCTTCGGATGGGCTGAAGTTCTCAATTCCGGCATTTCATACAACAAGCAGCCGCGTCCGCTGTGGGAAGGGGGGCTGGGCATGGATTACCGGATGACCCGACGACTCCATCTGACCGCAGGTGGCGACTATTCCTATATTTCCTATGGCCGGAACCGGGATTCCGGCGCCAGCACGGAATGGGGAACCACCTATTCCTACTCGGATGTCTCCAGCGCCCTGAGCAACGGTCTGAAGCTGCACGCCGGACTCGCCTGGCAGTTCTGAGGCAGCCAGACGGAGTGTATCCGGTTGGCACGTCATGCAGGTGCCGATCAACTGGTACGCATAAAGAATGAGGCAGGATGGATGACAGGGGGGGCCTGCGCTGTTAGAAGGCCAGCAACTTCCCTGTCGGACACCGGACGAGGCCGTTTTTCATGAAGATCGTAGCCTGCAACAGTAACCTGCCGCTGGCCCGTGCGGTCGCCCATGAACTCCGGATGCCTCTGTGCAAGACGGTGGTGAAACGCTTTGCCGATGGCGAAGTGTTCGTCGAGATCCAGGAAAACGTCCGCGGTGAGGATGTCTTCGTTGTGCAGAGCACCTGCATGCCGACGAATGACCATCTCATGGAACTGCTGGTCATGCTCGATGCGCTGCGTCGTGGATCGGCCAAGCGCGTCACGGCCGTCATGCCGTATTTCGGTTATGCCCGGCAGGACCGCAAATCCGGCCCGCGCACACCGATCAGCGCAAAGCTGGTGGCAAACCTCCTGACCGAAGCCGGTGCCAACCGCATCCTGACGATGGACCTGCACGCCATGCAGATCCAGGGCTTCTTCGACATCCCAACCGACAATCTCTACGCCGCGCCGCTCTTCGTGCGCGATCTCAAGACCCGTCTGCCGGACCGTGAGCTCATCATCGTCTCCCCCGATGTCGGCGGTGTGGTCCGTGCCCGCCAGCTCGCGCAGCGCCTGAATGTGGATCTCGCCATCATCGACAAGCGCCGTGAACGCGCCGGCGTGTCGGAAGTCATGAACGTCATCGGTGACGTCGCCGGTCGCTACTGCGTGCTGGTGGACGACATCATCGATAGCGGCGGATCTCTGTGCAACGCCGCCAACGCGCTCATGGCCCGCGGAGCCGAAGGCGTGGAGGCCTATGTTACTCACGGCGTTCTGACTGGCAATGCGTGTCAGCGCGTGAAAGACAGTCCGTTGAACATGCTGACGCTGACTGACAGTATTCCGGCCACCGAGACCCTTCTCGAGACCCCGAACATCCGCCAGATCACGACAGCCAACCTGCTCGCCCGGGCCATGAGCGCCGTTGCTGATGAAAGCTCAGTCTCCTCTCTCTTCGACTGAGTTTTCATGGCCCGTGTCACGGTCCAGCCTTCGTGAACGGACATGCCCATGTCGCAGATGACCCTCAAACCCTACTGGTATCTCCGTCACGGTGAGACCGACTGGAACCGCCGCGGGCTGGCGCAGGGCAGGACAGACATCCCCCTTAATGAAACCGGCCAGAAGCAGGCCGTTCAGGCCGGAAGGATGCTGGCCGGTCTTTTTGAAAATGGGCAAAAGCCTTTCGAGCGCATCATATCGTCTCCCCTGACGCGCGCGCTCGTCACGGCAGAAACAGTCCAGAGAATGATCCAGGACTGCGTTGGCATCCGGCTTCCCCTGCACATAGACGACGATTTGAAGGAAGTCTGCTTCGGGATTCAGGAAGGCACCCCCATGGGGGACTGGTACAGACCATGGATTGAGGATGGCCTTACGCCAGAAGAGGCTGAAAGTTTCAGGACATTAACGCAAAGAGCCCGTCAGGCCGTCAATAATGCTCTGAAAAGCCCCGGCGTTCCTTTGATTGTTGCACATGGTGCGCTTTTCAGAGGATTGCGACACGCAATGGACCTTCCGGTCGATGTCCGCCTCCCGAATGCGGCTCCGGTAGCCCTGAAATACACTCCAGCAGGCTGGCAGGCCGACATGCTGGAAGCCAGCATCAGTGAGGCAGGGTCGCTTCCCCATCAAGCAGACGCCCCCCTTGAATACAAAAGTAGATAATGATCTTATGAGAAAACTTATAGAGGAGAATAATGGAATGGAATCCTTCCATTTAAAAACTTTTCATGGAACCAGTCTGTTTTTCTGCTCGGAAGAGCGCGCCTTAAAACATTCACACGAAAAACAGGCGTCATATATTGACGTCATTATTACCCGGTCACCCAAAAATCCAGGTTTTTTCGTTATTGCTCCCGTTAACCTTGGGGAAGATGTTGAGAAAATCCGTCCGGAAGAAGACAACACCTTCAAGGACAGGTTTTTCATTTTTGAAACCGGATTTCATAGCAATAATAAGGTTTCCCTTCTTTCTCTTGAAGAAAAAAAGTTTTTTTCAGCCGATCCTTTTGGGAATATTGCCTTCAACCGTGACGAGAGTCACGAATGGGAGATATTCTCCTTATCCCCCAGTCATATTGAATTAAACGAAAAAACCACGAACATTCTGTCCCAGATTAATCGTTTTATTTTTCATAGAAATAATATCGAAACATCAATTCATGAAATTAGGACATCTCACAAGAATATCCGGACTGAACTATTTAACTTACTTATCCAATCTTCAAATAAAACCCATCGAAAACACTTATCGAAAATTATTATAAACTCATTTTTAGATCTTCCGGATAGTAATTATTTTAATGTTCTTGAAATAATCAAAAATATCCCACATGCAGACTGGGTTCACAGATCGCTTCTGCATCTGGCGCAGTGGAATGTCCATAGAAATGGATCTTTCACCAAAAAAGCCGCCGCAGAATATGATTTTCTGGGATATGGCCATATAAAACAGCGTGGAAATGGAATTTACTGGGGATCAGTCATCCTGGGTATCGTCAGGGAATCAATTGAAAGCAGGAAAGATATCGCTCTTCTGGCAACGGCCAGAGATGAAGGAATTTACTTGCTGGAATGGATAGCCCATCACCGGGCGATCGGAATAAAAGATTTCTTTATTTATACGAATGACAATACAGATGGGTCTGACGGCCTGCTGAAAATTCTATCCGAAAACGGCGAGATAACCTGGATCAATAATACCGGCAGTTCGGCTCCAGGGATCAACATGCAGTTCAAAGCTTATAATCATGCTTTGACAACACTTCCGGAAATCCTTGATTATCGCTGGTGTGCAATCGTTGATATAGATGAGGCTATCCTTCCGTCAGAAGACAGTAGAAACAGCATCGTACCCATTATTTCCGCCCGGAATGATCAGGGGGTTGACTGCTTTTCCATGAACTGGAGGGTGTATTACCCCAATAATCATTTGACGTGGTCAAACGGGCTATCAGCCGAACGCTTCATCGAAGGTGAAAAGCACCCACTTGTTAAGTCAATTTTCAAAACCAGCCTCTTCAACTATTCCTACGCGCATCATCCAGAATGCTCATACTCTGGACGAACATACGCAACGGTAGATGGCAATCTCTATCCCAAGAATCATATCACAGACGAAGATCTGAATTTTACGCAAGCGCCGACAGAATGGGCCCATGTCTGTCATTACCATTTACGCTCTTTCGAAGAGTATATCTGGAAATTCTCCCGTGGAGAAAATGACGGTAAAGGCGTCGTGAAAAACAAGCATTTCAGATATAATAGTCCAGTAATTTTTGATCTCTTCGTGCAGACTTTTGCGGTTGAGGGGACTTCTCATGTTTCCCGGCTGGCCAAAGAGACCCGTGCAGAGATCCATCGGCTGACCACTATTCCAGGTGTTGCCGAGGCGATGCAGGATATTATTTTCAGATACTGCACAGCCTCTGCAACTTTTGTTGAAGAAAGCCTTCAGAGCGTCCTCGTCGATGAGCGTATCGACCACAATACCAAGCAGGCCTGGGAAAAGCTCTGCTCTTCCTGGCGTGAAGAGAGAGCCCAGAAATCAAACAATACTTAGGTGTCGGATCAACCCTGAAGCCCGCAAAAAACATTGGAGTATGACGTGAAATATAATGAAGCTGTTTTGACCTATGCGATTGAGCCTCTCGGCTGCACAGAAAATCACGGCATACGCCCAAAACCAAAATATCAGTACTCACTTGTTGCATGCGCCAAGTGGGAAGAGAAATACATTTGCGAATGGCTGGAATATCATCGCTCTATCGGTGTTGATCATATTTATCTTTATTCAAACGATGATTGCCCCGACCTTCTCTATGATCGTATTCGTCCTTATATTTCAGGCCCCAATCCTTTTGTAACATTCCGGCACTACCCAATATCGGGTCAGCAGTATCAGATGTATTTTCATTTTCTGAGGAATTTTTCCACAGAAACCGAATGGCTGATGTTTCTGGATATCGATGAATTTCTCTGCATCAAGGGAAGTAACTTCCTGCCCACATTCATGGCGGACATTCCCACAGAAGTAGATGGAATTCACTTCAACTGGTGCTGCTATGGAAATAACGGATACCGAGATAGACCAGATGGAAGTGTTCTTATAAATTACACAAAACATGAAAAATGGGCAAATCCGTATACAAAGGTACTCATCAGAAGTAAAAAAATTCCATATCGCGATATTTACAGAACATCAAGTTCTCCGATTATGCATGAATACAACAGTCTCGACCCCGACCTTAATATGATCAATGTTCTGGGTGATGACGTCCGGAAATATTATGATAATTTCCCTGAGACCGCTTGGAATATACTGAACTCGAACGACCGAAAAGAGAAACTGCTTTCGGTAGCTTACGTGGCGCATTATTCCATGAAATCAGATGCCGATTTTGAAATTCGTGTTCGTCGGGAAACCGGGGGAGATTACGCCAGCGAGAAAGTCTGGGGAACCTACTCGCAGGAGCAGCGTGCAAATTATCACGAGACAACAAACGAAGTCTCTGACCCTTATCTGCATGATTACTGGGTAGCGCAGACCGCGCGCGCCTGGGACTTCAGTGTTTTTCCTCAAACCCAATGGGAAAACATTTCACAAAACAGGACTGCGACCCAGAGCTCCACGGTTCATCAGGGAAGTGTCGAGGAAGATGCATGCCGTGTTCTGTCTGGGAATATCTGCGGCAAGTGCCAAAACCATACGGCGCTAGAACATAACCCATGGTGGAAAATCGATCTTGAATCGGTCTGCCTTGTACATGAAATGCGACTTTTCAATCGCCTTGATGGGGTTCTTGAACGCGTTGCAAATTTCGTTCTCCAAGGATCAGTCGACGATCAAGAATGGTTTGTCATGACACGCAAGAATGACGGTATCATTTATGGGGGGGCCGATGGTCATCCTTATATCTGGAGCGACCAGGACGGCATTCAGGCACGTTTTCTCAAAATAACCATTCTTGGAGAGAGTACTTACCTTCATTTTGACCAGATACAGTTCTTTGGTGAAAGCGTGTCATAGGCATCAGGCCTTCCAGACCTGCGGATAGGATCAGTCTTTCAAACCCTGCTCTTGTGAAGGTCCGCGTGGCCGGTTAGGGCTTGGAGTGATTTGATTTTACAGGCGGAATATCATCATGTCCTCTCTGCGCCTTCTCGCGGCCCTGACCGCTTTCAGCGGTCTGGTTTCTCCCGCACTCGCCCAGTCGCAGCCCATGCCGCTGCCCATGCCAGCCTCCATCCCGGAACCGCAGGATCGCCCCTTTCCCGGCAATCTGACGGTTTCGGTTGATGCGACCGATACAGTCCATCATGTCATGTCGATCCATGAGACGGTTCCAGTGCCAAAAGAGGCGCAGCAGAAGGGTGAGATGATCCTTCTGTATCCAATGTGGATCCCCGGCGACCATTCCCCGACAGGTGTGCTCGAGCAGCTCGCAAGCCTGCATGTGCAGAGCGGTGGGCGCACGCTGGAATGGAAGCGCGATACGGTGAATGTCGCAGCCTTCCGCATTCCGGTTTCCGCCAGCACGCCCACTCTGGACCTGCATTTCCAGCTTCTGACTCCGATCGCCCCGGGGCAGGGCCGGATGGTCATGACGCCTTCGATCGTCAACGTGCAGTGGGATCAGGTCTCGCTCTACCCTGCCGGGTATTTCACGCGCGGCATCACGGTTCAGCCCTCCGTGCGCGTACCCCATGGCTGGCAGATCGGGTCGGCCCTCCGCGCCGGAGCTTATGGTGACGAGACGCATTTCAACGCCACGACCTTCAACACGCTCGTGGACTCTCCGATCTATGCCGGGCGCTATTTCCGCAAGTTTGACCTGACCGGCCCGGACCATGTTCCGGTCTCGCTGGATGTCGTGGCGGATGATCCGGACTCACTGGACGCCACGCCACAGCAGGTTGCCGCGCACCAGAACCTCGTGCGTCAGGCCACATCCCTGTTCGGCTCGCATCATTACGACCATTACGACTTCCTGCTGGCCCTGACGGAAGAGCTTGGCAGCATTGGCCTTGAGCATCACCAGTCCAGCGAGAACAGCGCGGCTCCGGGCTATTTCACGGAATGGGACAAGACCTTCCCCGAGCGTGATCTGCTGGCCCATGAATACACCCATTCCTGGAACGGCAAGTATCGCCGGCCGGCCGATCTGTGGGCACCGAACTTCAACACGCCGCAGCGTGGCTCCATGCTCTGGGTCTATGAAGGGCAGACGCAGTACTGGGGCAATGTCCTCGCCGCGCGTTCGGGCCTTGTGACGAAGGATCAGGGCTTCGAGGCTCTGGCCTATATGGCGGCGTCCTATGACAACCAGACAGGCCGTCAGTGGCGTCCGCTGGAAGACACGACGAACGATCCGGTCATCGCCCGGCGCGCCCCGCTCTCATGGCGCGACTGGCAGCGTTCGGAAGACTATTACGTCGAAGGGCAGCTTGTCTGGCTGGATGCGGATGCGCTGATCCGCAAGCTCTCCAACGATCACAAATCACTGGATGATTTCGCCAAGGCCTTCTTCGGCACAAACAACGGCAGCTTCGTCGTCAGCCCCTATCAGTTCGACGATGTGGTCGCGACGCTCAACAGCATACAGCCTTATGACTGGGCGAAGTTCCTGCACGACCGTCTGGACACGATCCAGCCGCACGCACCGCTCAATGGCCTGACCAATGGCGGCTACAAGCTGGTCTACACGTCCAAGCCGACCGCCTTCGTCAAGGCAACCGAAGCCGCCCGCCATGCCACGGACCTGTCCTTCTCCCTTGGCCTGAGTGTGAACGGCGCCGGACGTGTGGGACGTGAGCACTGGATGAGCCCGGCCTTCAAGGCAGGCCTTGTTCCGGGCATGACGATCGTGGCCGTCAACGACATGAGCTTCACGCCCCAGCGTCTGCTCCATGCCGTCACGGACGCGCAGAAGGATCCGAAGCAGGACATCCGCCTGATCGTGAAATCCGGCGACCATGTCACCACGATCTCCATCCCCTATCACGATGGTCTGCGTTACCCGCATCTGGAGCGTATTGAAGGCACGCCGGATCGTCTGAGCGCGATTTATACACCGCGTCCGTAAAGGGCGCATCGGGCTGATCTGATCCTGTGAAGGGTCAGGTCAGCCTGTATGGGGCTCTGCCCCATAACCCGCAAAGGAACGCGGTCCCTTTGATCCCGATTCCAATAAAGCGGTTTCCAAAGGCCCCCGGCCTTTGGCGGGTTTCAGGGCAGAGCCCTGAGGCCCTTTACCAAGGCAGCAGGGACTTCCCGAGCGCCTTCTGGGCTGCCGGCGTCATGCCCATGTCATTACGGTTCCACCAGCCACCGCCAAGCGACTGGAACAGCCCCACGCTGTCCGAGAAACGCGCGCCCTCGGCCTGAACATAAGCCAGACGCGCCTGCGCGTTAGTCTGCTGGGCCTGAAGCATGACCAGTTCGCTGACATCCCCCAGCCGAAGCTGCCCCTGAGCGATCTTCAGGTTCTGGGACGTGGCGTTCAGCGTATCCCCGTTGGCCGTCAGGGCATCCGCGTCAAACGTAACGGCATGCAGACTGTCCGCCACATCCTGAATCGCGGACAGGACCGTGGCCTTGTAGGTCTCGTTGGCCTGAAGCAGGTTGTCGCGCGCCTGACGTTCGGCATGAAGTAGCGAACCACCCTGGAAGATCGGCTGCATGACGGTCGCGGCGATCGTCCAGTTGCCATAACCCGGCTTGAAGAAGTCACTCATCACCCCGACGGCCTGCGCCGGTGTGGCGCTGAGCTGCACGTTGGGCAGACGGTTGGCGATGGCCACGCCGATCTGCGCGCTGGCGGACTGGATCTGCGCCTGCGCGGCCCGGATATCGGGGCGCTGGTTCAGAAGATCCGAGGGCAGCGAAACCGGGAGCGTTTTCGGCAGGGTGAACTGCTCCAACCGGAACTCCGGCAGTGGCGAATTAGGCGTCATACCGACCAGAACGGCCATCTGGTCCCGCGTCTGGGCCAGTTGCAGATTCAGACCCGGCAGCGTCGCCTCAAGCTGGGCGACGGATGCCAGCTGCTGTGCCATGTCCTGCCGCGATGCATTCCCGATCCCCTGCTCGGCCGTCACGGTTTTGAGCACGGCACGCTGGCTGCGGATGAGTTCGTTCGTGGCGTCGATCTCGGCGCGGATCGTGGCTTCCTCGATCGTCGCATTCACGAGATCGGAAATCATGGTCAGCGCGGTTGCTTCAAGCTGGAACTTCTGCAGGTCCGCCTGTGCTCCGGCGGCCTCGATCGCCCTGCGCGTGCCCCCCCACAGATCCGGCACATACCCAACACTCAGCTGGGCGGTATGGACGTTATAGAGCCATGTATTGGCATTCGGGATCGGCGAGTAGACCCGCGACGTCTTGTTGCGCGTCGGATTAAACGAAGCGGACAGTGTCGGGTACAGCCCCGCACCCTCGATCCGGCGCTGCTCCCAGGCTGATTTCAGACCCTGCTGCATGGCGCGCAGGGACTGGTTGTTCGCCAGAGCCTGATCGACGAGCGCATTCAGGGACGGATTGCCGAATACCGTCCACCACCGGCCCGGAATATCAAACCCGGCCTGGAACTGCTGCGGAACGGTGGCACCCGCCACACCGTGTCCGGCGGTACCAGTCAAGGGGTTACCCTGATAGGCCGCGTTTTTCGGCAGATCCGGGCGATGGAAATCCGGCCCAACCGCACAGGCGGAAAGCGCCGTCAGGCACAGTAGCAACGACGCACGACGGGCCGTCATGGAGCTCAGCATCATGATCCGGCTCCCTCTGTGGCGGGTTGCGGACGCTTCTTCGCATCCCGGCGTTCAACCCACATTTCAAGCTCACTGAAATAGACCGGCAGGGCAAACAGCGTCAGCAGCGTGGCAATGCCCAGACCACCGACCACGACCGTCGCCAGACCGCGCTGCACATCCGTCCCTACGCCCGTGGCAAGTGCTGCGGGAAGCATGCCCGCCGTCGCGACCGTGGCGGTCATGAGAACCGGGCGGAACCGTTCCGCCGCACCCGCGATTGTGGCATCGCGAACGCCCAGACCTTCCTGACGATGCCGGTTGATGCTGGCGATCATGATGATGCCGTTCTGCACCGCCACACCAAACAATGCGATGAAACCCACGGCCGTTGCGATATTCAGCGTCTCACCCCGAACATGCAGGGCGATCAGACCACCCAGCGTCGCCAGCGGCACGACACTCAGGATCAGCAGGGCCTGACGGATCTTGCGGAACTCCGCGAAGAGCAGCACCAGCATGACGGCAAACATCACGCTCAGGGCAATCATCAGGCGCTTCTGGGCACGTTCTTCCTGCTGGAAGGACCCGGCCCATTCGAGCGAGTATTTTTCCTTGTCGTAATGCAACTGCTGGTCAATGCGGCCCTGCGCATCCGCCAGATACTGGGACAGGGGCCGCTTGCCATTATCCACCCGGATGGTGATCTGGCGGTGGCTCATCTCATGGCCGATATTGCTCTCGCCCATATGCAGCCCGACATGAGCAACCTGTGACAGCGGAATATAGGCCCCCTCCGCATCCAGCAGCGGGATCTGCGACAAAGACTGCATGTCCTGCAGATCCCTGCGGCGGATATGGAGCGTCGCGTTATAGAAGCGGTCATCCACATAGACGGTCGTGATCGGCGCATCACCGATGGCGTTCGACACGACGTCGGAAATATCCGAAATGCTGATGCCATAACGGGCCGCGGCCAGACGGTCGGCGACAACGTCGATCTGCGGAATGCGCGGCTCCTGGAAGATCGACGCCTCGGCCGTTCCCGGAACCTGATGGAGGATATCCACGATCTGCTGGCCGATGCGGCGCAGTTCCTGGAAATCATTGCCATAGACGCGCAGGACAAGCGGGCTGTGTGCGCCGCCGACCAGATCGCTCATATTATCCTGAATCGGCTGGCTGATGCCGAAATCAATGCCCGGAATCTGCGACAGGCGCGTCCGCAGACGCTCGACGAACTGCGATTTCGTCTCGCCGGACGGCCATTGGTCGTAAGGCTTGAGCCCGACGGGCATTTCGATATGCGACGGCGTCCACGGATCGGTGCCGTCATCCGAGCGGCCAAGTTGCGTGATAGCGTAAGACGTCTCGGGGAACTCGCGGATCGCGTGGCGCAGTTCGTTGGCGACGGACTCACCCTTTTCAAGTGAAATACCCGTCGGCATCTGGACCTGAAGCCAGAGCGACCCTTCATCCAGGTCCGGCAGGAACTCACGCCCGATCGATGCCCCAAGGATCACGACCGCCACCATGGCCGCGACACCCGCACCATAGGCGATCAGCGGGCGGTCGATGAAATGGCCCAGCAGACGGGTGTAATGCGCATGCAACCATTCCAGCGGGCGGTTGTGCCAGATGTGCCTGGGCTTGCGCAGCGCCAGATAGGTCAGCGCGGGAATGAGCGTCAGGGCGCAGAGCAGAGCGCCCAGAAGCGCGAAGCTGACGGTGTAGGCCATCGGGCGGAAGAGCTTGCCCTCACTGCCCTCGAAGGCGAAGAGCGGGCTGTAGGCCACGATGATGACGAGCGTGGACGAGAAGATCGCCCGCCCCGCGCGCTGGGCAACGGGCAGCACTTCGGACGGAACGAGCGCCTCGGTCGGGCGCTCCTCGCGGATACGGAGGATCGTCTCGGTAATCACGATCGCGCCGTCCACGATCACACCGAAATCGATGGCCCCGAGCGAGAACAGGTTCGCCGACATGCCAAAGCTGTGCATCAGCACGAACACGACCGACAGCGCGAGCGGGATGGTCACAGCCGTAACAATGGCGCTACGCGGACTACCGAGGAACAGGGTCAGGATCACACCGACAAGGACAATGCCCTCGATCATCGTTTCCGTGACCTTGTGAGTCGTGGACAGGACGAGATGGTCCCGGTCCATATACGGCACGATACGGACATGGCTTGGGGCAAGCTGCTGCTGGAGCTTCGCCACCGTGGTGTGCAGCCCATCCAGCACGAGCGAGGGGTTCTCCCCGCTCAGCATCGTCACCACGCCTTCGATCGTGTCGGGATTTCGGTCCTTGCCGAGAATACCCTGCCGGACCTGATGTCCGAACTGGACGCGCCCGAGATCCTTGACGAAAACCGGCACGCCGCCATGGCTGGCGACGACGATGTTGCCCATGTCGTCCAGCGTATGGATCATGCCGATCCCACGGATGATGTAGGACTGCTCGCCCCGGCTGACGCGGCCACCACCGGCATTGACGTTGCTGTTGCGGATGGCCGTCAGCACGTCTTCAAGGCCGATGTGATAACGCATCAGGGAGGCCGGATCGAGGACGAGCTGATACTCACGCGTCAGGCCGCCGAAGTTGTCCACGCTGACAACGCCCGGCACATGCTGGATCGCCGGGATGATGGTCCAGCGCTGGAGATCGGACAGTTCCAGCAGGTTCTTGTCGTCGGATTCCAGCGTGTAGCGATAGATCTCGCCGCTCGGGCCTGAAATCGGGCCGAGCGACGGCATGGCGCCGTTGCTCAGCGGGTTGTTGGCAAGCTGCGTCTCGACGAGCTGACGCGCCGCGTAGACATTCGTGCCTTCACGGAAAATCAGCGTGATCAGCGACAGGCCGAACGTACTGGTGGAGCGGCTGTCAGTGACGCCAGGAACGCTGGCCAGCGTCCGCTCCAGCGGAATCGTGACCTGCTGCTCCATTTCCTCGGCGGCCAGGCCTTCCTGCTGCGTCGTGATGGACACGCTGACCGCGCCCAGATCCGGATAGGCCTCGACCGGTAGAATCTTCCACGAAAGACCACCGAGAAGCGCCAGGATCAGGGCGGAAAAGAAAACGATGTTCCGGTGGTTGAAGCACCAGGAGATGAAACGTTCGATCATCAGCTCAGGGCCACCGGATCAGTCATCATTCAGGAGAATGGCACCGCTCGTCACGACGCGCTCTCCTGCGGAAATGCCCTTGAGCACGCGCACGCTGTCCCCTTCATCATAGCTGATGACGATGTCGCGACGCTCGAATGTCCGCGGTGCGGTCTCGATGAAAACGGAAACCTGATCGTTGTTCATCAGAATTGCGGTCTTGGGGATGATGATGTCGTTTCCCTGCGGAACATTGAGTGTCGCATCCACGAACATGCCGGGGCGCAGCACGCCATCGGTGTTCGGACAGGCGATATAGGCATTAACCCGCCGCGTATCGGCATGCAGCGCGGGATCGAAGCTGACGACACGGCCCGAACACGTGCGTCCCGGAAATTCGTCAAAGCTGACCGACAGCACATTGCCGTCGCTGATCTGGGCCAGACTGTCCTGCGGGATCGCCGCGGCAATCCAGACTTCGGACAGGTCCAGAACCGTCATCTGGATGGCGGTCGGGTCGGTGATGTTCTCGCCCGGCGCCATCACGGTCATGGACACCACACCGTCCACAGGAGAAACCAGTGGGGCCTGACCCTGAGCGGAATAGCCCGGCCGCGCGCCCAGAACCTGAAGCCTGCGCTGCGTGCGTTCGGCTTCCGCCTGCGCCTGCGCCAGATCATTGCGGGCGGATTCCAGATCCTTGACGGCATTGCCGCCAATCGCCTGAACACCCTGCGCGCGGGCATAGGCCCGGCGCGCGAAGTCGAGGGCCGCACGGGCGCGGGTATCGTCAGCCCAGGCCTGATCCAGATCCCCGGCGGCTATGGTGGCGAGGACCTGACCGCGCTGGACGCGCTGTCCCAGATGGACCGAAACGCCCGTGATGCGCCCCGTGACGGGGGCATAGACATTCACCTGCCGGTCTGGCTCCGTCATGACCTGCGCCGGCAGCGCAAGACCATGGCCACGCGAAACGCTGGCAACTGCCTGTACGATCAGGCGTTTCTCAAGCGGGCTGCCCTCGCGGACGACGAGATGACCCTGCGACCGTGTCAGCATGGGAGGTTCGGCCGCCGCAACAGGCGAATGCGGGGTTCGGAACCGCAGGACGACGACGAGAAGAATGGCCAGGCATAGCAGGCCTATGGCCAGCGCGCCGACGCGTGTAACGCGCATGCTGATAGAAAACCCCGTAGCTCTGTCAGGACAGACGTCCCGTTTCGTCCGAAACGTCTGGAAAATGATATGTCTGCCGTCAGTCGGACGGTTTCATGGCAGACGGTCTTATCATGCCGTTGGCACGACGCCAGACGTCACATACGGAAACGAAAAGACTTTTGCACTTCCCGAATGATCGCATTGCAAAAGTTTTATGCGATTGCCACAAAAATGCAAAAAAGCGGCCCCTCTGGAGAAGGGCCGCTTTCCTGACACTCAACACTCTGATCCGAGGACTAGAAGCGGTATTCGATACCTGCGCCAACGACGGTCGGGTCGAGGGAGTCATGCGCCGTGATCTTCAGGCTTTCGGCGTTGTTCTGGGCCCAGGCGTGGACACGCATGAACATCTGCTTCACGTCGAAGTTGAAGAACCAGTTGCCGACGACCTGATAGTCGAAGCCGACATTGACGGACGGGCCACCGGTCACACCGATATTGACCTTCTGGGTCAGACCGTTGTTGGCCGGGGAAATGTTGTGGAACCATGCCAGCGTCGCACCGACACCCGCATATGGATTGAAGCGCTTGTGCGGGCGGAAATGCCAGGCGAACGTGACGGTCGGCGGCAGAACCCAGGCGCTGCCCACGTCAACCTTGCCCAGACCCGGAACGCCTTCGGCAGCGATCTCGTGACGGGTGCTGGCGGCGATCAGATCAACCGAGAGGTTGTCCGTGAAGAAATACTCGAACGTCAGTTCCGGCATGACCTGACGCGTCGTCTTCACGCGGCCACCCAGATGGGCACCGTTCAGGGACAGGCTGCTGTCACGGTCTTCCGGCATCACGCCGAGCGCGGACAGACGGACGATGAAGTCACCCTTGCCGAGTCCGATACGCGTGTTGGAGCAGGTCTGGAACAGGCCGCAGTGGCTCGAAGCCGGAGCATGGATGTTCACGGAAGGGACAGGAGCCGCTTCCATGGGCGCGCTCACCATGACCTGAGGGGCGGCAGGAGCGGCAGCCGGGGCAGTCTGGGCAAACGCTGGGGTTGCAACGGCACCGACTGCGGCAGCCAGCGCGAAAGCGTTAAATTTCATTTGGAAGTTCCATCAACATTCGTTGAGCCTCACAAAGCACTCCTCCCCACCCATCACCTTGACCTGAATCAAGTCTGGTAAATTATGTGGTAGTGTGGCTGAAAGTCTTCAGGCCGAGATCAGCGCAACGGGAACAGGGTTCATCATGTCAGCGTCACATAGTCCAGAGGATCTCCATGATCGCTGCGCCCATTGCGTGGGGCGGCGTCTGAGTATCTGCAACAGCATTGACGACTGTGATCTGGCCGTTCTTGCCAACGAATCTTCGCGCATGACAGTCCCCGACGGTCGCTCCTTTATAGAAGAGGGTGCACCGGCCAATGATTTCTTTGTCGTGACCGGCGGAAGGGTCAAACTCTTCACCCTTCTTCCCGATGGCCGACGCCAGATCACGGGCTTTGCGGAAGGCGGAGATTTTCTGGGGCTTGCCGCCTCGACCAGCTATGCCTTCGGAGCCGAAGCCCTGGGCGGCGCCACGCTCTGCCGCTTTCCTCATGCGGGGATGCAGCGCCTGACCGAGCGCTTCCCCAGCCTTGAACACCGCCTGCGCGAGGAGGCCTCCCGCGAGCTGGCGCTGATGCAGGCCCGCATGACGCTTCTGGGACGCAAGACCGCCCGTGAGCGCGTGGCCACATTCCTGATCGAACGCTGCCCCCATCTGGACAGGCCGGACCTGTC
>CALFLO010000098.1 GCA_937880175.1 uncultured Gluconobacter sp. | reverse complement strand
TCATTCTTCTCTGACCTTTCCAGCCGCCGTTTTTCGCGGCACATTGCGGATCATGCCAGCTTCGATACAATCTTCACCGGATACTCCCGGACCAGGCCGCCGAAAGACCCTTGAACAGGTCCTGTTCGAGAATGACACGAACGGCCTCAAGCGAAGCCTGACGGCGACGCAGCTGGTCATCCTCGGCGTCGGGTCCACGATCGGGGCAGGCATCTATGTCATGACCGGAACGGCCGCTGCGGAATATGCAGGCCCTTCCGTCCTGATTTCCTTCGTCATCGCGGCACTGGCCTGCCTGTTCACGGCCTTTTCGTATGGCGAACTGTCCTCGACTCTTCCGGTATCGGGTTCGGCCTATTCCTACGCCTATATCTCGATGGGCGAGAAAGTGGCCTGGATGGTCGGCTGGCTGCTGCTGCTAGAATATGGCATCTCATGCTCGGCCGTCGCGGCAGGCCTGTCGGGCTATGCAAGCTCCCTGCTGGGTGTCACCGGCTTTCACATGCCCGCTGCGCTTACCCATGCCACGCTTCAGCCCGTGCCTGGCACGGCCGGAGCGCAGATCAGTGCCGGCTGGCGGTTCGATCTGATCGGCTTTACCGCGACCCTTCTCGTCACGGCGCTTCTGGTTCGGGGCGTCGAGGAATCCGCCCGCATCAACACCATGATCGTGGCACTCAAGGTCGGCGTGCTGTTCGTGTTCGTGGCGCTGGGCATCGGGGCCGTCAATCCGGCGAACTGG
The DNA here is from genome assembly GCA_937880175.1 of uncultured Gluconobacter sp. Lineage (GTDB taxonomy): Bacteria > Pseudomonadota > Alphaproteobacteria > Acetobacterales > Acetobacteraceae > Gluconobacter. The sequence continues at coordinate 59,299 of CALFLO010000098.1, read as the reverse complement.
CATCCGCTCATCCCCGCGAGCGAAGGCGGGTTCCATTACGGCGTACGCGGCATCTTCCGGGCGGCCTCGGTCATCTTCTTCGCCTATGTGGGGTTCGAAGCCGTCTCCACAGCCTCGGCCGAAGCCCGCAATCCCACCCGTGATGTTCCCATCGGCATCATCGGCAGTCTGCTGATCTGCACCATCGTCTACATGATCGTCGCGACCGTCCTGCTCGGCATCGTGCCCTATCGTGAACTGGACGTACCGGATCCGCTCGCCATTGCCGTGAAGATCATGCACACGCCCTGGCTGTCCATGCTGGTCAATGTCGGGGCCACGATCGGTCTATGCTCGGTCCTGATGGGCCTGATGTACGCGCAGTCCCGCGTCCTTCTGACCATCAGCCGCGACGGCCTGATCCCGCAGATCTTCAGCGTCATTCATCCGAAATTCCGCACACCATGGATCGGGACGATCGTCCTCGGCGTCGTGGTGGCCCTCATTACCGCAACGCTGCCGATCGACATCATCAGCGACCTCGTCTCCATCGGAACCGCTGCCGCATTCGGGATTGTCTGCTTCACGGTCATCTGGCAGCGCAACACGCGGCCTGACATCGTGCGCCCCTTCAGCGTCCCGCTGGGCGGATTTCGCATCCGTGGGATCTGGATCGGCACGACACCCGCGCTCGGGATCCTGTTCTGTCTGGTCATGACCATCCCGCTGATTTCAGACATGATCCACGCCGTCACCAGCGGCAATCCGGTTCCGCTGTTTCTTCTGGTAACCTATCTGGCACTGGGCACGGCAACATATGTCTTCTACGGACGGCGGCATTCCAAAATGCGCCCTGAACGCCCCTCAGTCTGACGACATCGACGAACTGCCGGGGCCCATACCCGGGCCCATATAGCTTCCCGGCGGCGGACGGCCGATCGGGGGCGCCATACGCTCCCACGGCTCCTGACCGCCAGATGCAGGAGGCATCATGGAAAAACGCGAGCGGGGCAGCGCTTCGGGACATTCATCGCGGATGCGGGCAATGATCTTCTCGCGGATATCACACCGCAGATCCCAGCTCTGAAGCGCAGTCCGCGCGCTGGCGATGATGCGGATGGACATGACATGTGCATCACAATCCGCAACCTGCACGTCGAACACACGCCCGTCCCAGAGCGGGCATCCCCGCACGATCTCGTTCAGCATCTCGCGGATCTTGTCCATGGGCGCCTGATAATCGACCCACAGGAACACGACGCCGATGATGGCCGCGGAATTATGCGTCCAGTTCTCGAACTGGTTTTCCAGAAAATACGAGATCGGCACGATATGCCGCCGCCAGTCCCAGACCCGCAGCACCACATAGGTCGCGTTGATTTCCTCCACCCAGCACCAGTCACCATTGATGATGATCAGGTCTTCCATACGGATTGGCTGGGTCAGCGCGATCTGCACGCCCGCGATCAGGTTCGTCAGCAGCCCGCGCGCCGACAGACCGACAATCAGCGACGCCGCCCCGGCCGATGCGAACAGTGACAGTCCGTATTGCTTGACGGACGGAAACAGCATCAGCGCCGAGGCCACCGTCACGATCCCCACCAGAATTTCCGTCAGCCGCCGCAGGACGCGGATCTGCGTCTGGTGTGAGCGGATCATGATGTCGTCGGTTTCCTCACGCGCCGCGAGGCGGTTGAGATAGACCTCCGTCATGATCCGGAAGACCATGATCGCCGAGAACCCGAAGGTCAGGATCAGCAGAAACAGGAAAAAGAGCTGAAGATCGTCTTCCTGGGTTGCCGTAAACCCTGTCGCGGCCGGGAGTGCGGACAGCATGGCCAGAAGGGCCACCATCAGCCGCGTGGGCCTGCGCAGGGACGAGACGATACGCCGGATCAGCGCCGCCTTGCGCGAGCCCGGAATCCGCAGGAGCTGCGTCGTGACCAGATTACCGCAATAGAACGCCAGCACCCCCACAACCACCAGCATCAGCACCGAAACAACGGAAGCCGGCAGCCAGGTGAAATAGGACCGTATGGCAAACAGGGTGCTGACGAAGTGTTGCGTCACCAGATCAAGGACTCCTTGGGGCGGGAGGAATTGAAGGCCCGGAAGAGGCCAGATGGATTGGAAAACCGCGATACTCCAAATGCCACGAGCACCGCGAAGAATGCGACCCGTAAAAACATCTTATTTTACATCGTATTTTCCTAGGACTAACGTGTTGACACCCTGAAAGATCCCCCTTAAAACCCCGCGACAACGCCGGTTAACCCCGGCCGGATGGCGGTGTAGCTCAGTGGTAGAGCAGGGGAATCATAATCCCTTGGTCGGCGGTTCAAATCCGTCCACCGCTACCATCCTTTTTCCCGAAAACAGAAAATTCATCGCGCTCATGCCCTGCAGCATGAAACCGTTTCCTGTATTCTGGGCTGCATGATCAAGAAACCCCTTGCCGTCGTGACGATGGTCTACAACGAGCCGGAACATCTTCAGGTCTGGCGCCGTCATTATGGTGCCCAAGTCGGGGAAAGCGCGTGTTACGTGATCGATCACGGCTCGGATGATGGCTCAACGTCTCATCCCGGGCAGGTCAACATCGTCCGGATCCCCCGCTCGCCGCAGGATGATGAACGCCGCACCCGCGCCATCGGAAAATTCTGCGACAGTCTGCTCGAGTGGTATGACAGCGTCATCTACACGGATGTGGACGAAATTCTTCTCGCAGACCCGGCTTTCGTCCCGTCCCTGACGGAATTCGCGCTCCTGAACCGGACCCCGATCGTCACTGCCACCGGCTTTGACGTCATTCATATCCCGGACGAGGAAGCGCCGTTCGACTACAGCCGCCCATTTTCGCTGCAACGTCGCCATCTGCGCTTCTCCAGCGCAATGTGCAAACCGGTCCTGACCCGCATTCCGATTACATGGGCGCCCGGCTTTCACTGCTGCGAAGAAGCCGTTCCCAGCCTTGCGGCACCGCTTTTCCTGTTTCATCTCCGCTATGCGGATCTGGCGTCAGGGCTGGAGCGTCTGCAACGCACCCGCAGGCAGCCCTGGGTCTCCGAAGAGGTCGGGCGTCACCAGCGTCTGGAAAACACGGACTGGGAAAACATGCTTCGGGCCATGGCGGGCCTGCCACGAACGGACAGTACGCTTGATGATCGTGACGAGCGTCTGACCCAGTGGCGACAGCAGGTCGAAGACAGCGCACAGACGCATCTGCATGACCGCTACCGCCTCGATCTGCATCTGAGTGGCACCGAGCTGTGGCGCCTGCCGGACCGGTTTGTGGGCCGGGTTTGAAGCATAAAAAAACCGGCCCTTTTCGGGGCCGGTTTTTTTATGTCGGGACCAAAGTCTCAGTCCGCTTCGGCCTCGGCCGTGCGATGATCCTGATCTTCGTCCGAATTACGCTCGGAAGCGTATTCGCCGTCCTGCTCATGGGAGGGCTGCTCGTCTTCACCGCGCTCACCACGCGGCTCACGGCGGTCTTCATAGGCGCGCTGGCGCTGCTGCTGACGTTCGTTCCGCTCCTGCTGGCTCTTCTCGGCGGCCTGGTTCATGGCGTTGAGAATACGGAAATAATGTTCCGCGTGCTGGAAATAGGCTTCTGCAAGAATGCGGTCGCCAGTTCCGGTCGCGTCGCGTCCCAGCTGGAGATACTTCTCGAACAGCTGCTGCGCCGTACCACGGACCCGCAGATCGGGCCCGTTACTGTCAAACACATGGTTGCGGTTCAGAGGTGTCTGGGCACTGCTGCTGCTGCGTGATGGCCCACTGCCCGCACGATGATGCCGGCCTCTTATGCGCTTCATATTCATCGACCCGTGATGCACTTTCATGATGACGTGGACCGTTCCGCAACCGCAGAAAGTTCCGACCGCCGCTGTCGAAAAAGACGTCTGTCTGTTCCGCTATGGCTGAACCCGGCTCAGCCAGTCTTCCATCGTCCGTGCATGATGACATGAGCGATGGGCAAAGATGCGTCTGGCAGTGCTGATAAAACACTCTCAATTCGCATGCATTGGCTTTAGCAATACCAAGTTCTTTCAGTCAAGCCAACGGTTTTTCGTCACGATCCGCCCTCACCCGCCTGATTGCAGGACCAGGGCTCTGTCCACCCCTCCCAGATCAGCCCGACGCGCCACTTCCCGCAGCCCCTGCGTTTTCCCCAGCGTGGAGACGGCATCAATCTGCCCGATCCCCATTTCAAGGATGGCGTATCCGCCCGGCACCAACAGTTCCGGCAGGGCAGCGCAGAGGATGCGATAGGCTTCGAGGCCGTCCGCCCCCCCATCGAGAGCCCGTGCCGGCTCATACCGCACCACTTCAGGCATCAGCCCGACCAGATCGCCGGTCTCGATATAAGGCGGGTTGGACAGGACGATATCGAACCGTCCGCTCAGCGCATCCGCCCAGCTTCCGGCCAGAAAGGCGCTGCGTTTTTCCAGTCCGGTACGGATGGAATTGCGCCGTGCCAGCGCAGCCGCATGGGGAGACAGATCCACGCCCACCCCTTTTGCCTGCGCATATTCAGACAAAGCCGCCAGCAGCAGGCAGCCCGTTCCAGTCCCGAGATCCAGAATGGACAGCGGCGCGTCGCGATCAGGACAGATTTCCAGCAGGGCTTCGATCAGGGCTTCACTGTCCGCACGGGGAATCAGCGTGTCCCGTCCCGTCTCCAGATCCAGCGTCCAGAAGCCCGCCTCACCGGTGATGAACGCCATGGGCTCCCGCTCCAGACGCCGTTTCAGGGCTTCGGCGAATCGCGCCGCCTGCCCGGCATCCACGCTATCCAGAGAAAGCAGACCGCCCAGATCCCGCCCTGTGGCCCAGCACAGCAGAAGCCGCGCTTCACGACGCGCATCCTCGATCCCGGCGCGCTCAAGGGCCTGTGAGGCCTCGCGCAAAAGATCATCCTTGGCCATCATCAAAGCGAACCTGCTATAGTTGGTGTCATGAAGTCCAAACGTGCCTTCCTCTATTCCGCCCTGCTGCTTTGCTGCACGCTCAGCCCTGTTCGTGCCCAGTCAGAACTCTCCACGGAACTGCCCCCGTCCTTTACCGTGACGGACGAGCGCGCGCCCGAAGAAATTTCGGAAGTCTCGCGCCTCTATCTGGACGGAAACCTAGTTGCGACCTTCAGGCTCGGGTTGTCCAAGGCCCATGAGACGCAGACCATCACATTGCCTGCCGGACGTTTTGACGTCGATTATGCCCTGTGTGGCGAAATCACCATTGTGCGCAACGGCCATCAGGAAACCCATCAGGTCAGCAGTGAAGGCCAGCTCCACCACCCAGAAGGTCATTCGCTCGACGCCGTGGGCACCAACAACTTCACCGATTTCTTTCTGGTCGACTACGATGATGCCGCTGTCGCAACGCACCGGCATGGCCGCGCCGCCGTCTGCGCAACACCCAATACCTGAGGCTCAGAACCCTTCGGCCGCGAGCAGTTCCGTCTGTTCCTCGCGGGTCAGGGCATCAATGATCTCGTCGAACTCTCCGCCCATGATCCGGTCAATCTTGTAGAGCGTCAGATTGATCCGGTGGTCCGTCACACGCCCCTGGGGGAAATTGTAGGTCCGGATGCGCTCGGAACGGTCGCCCGTCCCGACCTGCGATTTCCGGTCCGCCGCACGGGTGGCATGAAGCTGCGCGCGTTCCCGCTCATAGAGCCTGGCACGCAGGATCTTCATGGCCTTGGCCTTGTTCTTGTGCTGGCTTTTCTCTTCCTGCATTGCCACCACGATTCCGCTGGGCATATGCGTCACACGCACCGCGCTCTCGGTCTTGTTGACGTGCTGGCCGCCTGCCCCTGAGGCCCGGTAGACGTCAATCCGCAGATCATCGTCATTGATCGTGACATCAACCTCTTCGGCTTCCGGCAACACGGCCACCGTCACCGTTGAGGTGTGGATACGCCCCTGACTTTCCGTTGACGGAACACGCTGCACCCGATGCACGCCGGATTCGTATTTCAGACGCGCAAAAACCGACCGGCCCGAAATGGTCGCCATGCCTTCCTTGAGGCCCGCGACTTCGTTCTCGGCATATTCCATGACCTCGAAACGCCAGCCATTCTGCTCCGAAAAGCGCCGATAGGCGTCAAACATCTCTGCCGCGAACAGACCAGCCTCGTCGCCACCCGCTGCTGGCCTGATTTCAAGGATGGCGCTCCGCTCATCCGCCGCATCTTTCGGCAGAAGCGCCAGACGCAGAGCCTGCTGCAGTTCCGGCAGGGTTGCCTCGATCTCCGCCAGTTCCATCTGGGCGAGTTCACGCATTTCCGGATCATCAAGCAGGGCCTGCGCCCCGGCTTTCTGCTCCTCGGCATCTTTCCAGGCCTGAATGGACGTCACCACAGGCTCAAGCTCGGCATATTCCTGCGACAGACGGGTGAAATCCTCACCCGTCAGATCGCCGGAAGACATCAGGGCCTGAACTTCCTCCGAACGCGCGACAATCCGCTCGAGCCTGTCGTCGAATGCCATACGCTCAGGCGCGTCCTGTGCTCAGAACCCGCACCAGATCCGCGACCGGAACTTCCTGCTGATCACGGCTGGACAGATCCCGGAGCTGCACCACGCCTTTGGCGATTTCCTCATCACCCAGAACAATGGCATGGGACGCGCCGGATTTTACCACGCGCTCCATCCGCTTCTTCATGTTGCCGCGTGTCTCGATCTCGGCCCGCAGTCCCGCAGACCGCAGAGTACGCACAATGGACGCGGCTTTGAGGACGGCTTCGTCTCCCATCGGCACCAGTGCAATCCCGGCCGGAAGCTCAGGCACAGAATCCAGCAGCATCGCCAGACGTTCGATCCCGCCAGCCCAGCCGATCGCCGGAATGGCTGGACCACCCATCTGCTCCACGAGGCCTTCATACCGGCCGCCGGCCAGCACAGTGCCCTGGGCGCCGAGCTTCGAGGTCACGAACTCGAAGGCCGTATGGCTGTAGTAATCAAGACCACGGACGATGCGCGGGTTTTCAACGAAATCGACGCCGAACGCCTGAAGGCTTGCCCGAAGCGTATCCCAGAACTGCCGGGATTCGTCATTCAGGTAGTCCGCAAATGCAGGGGCATCGTCGAGCAGCTTGCGGTCCTGTTCGGACTTGCTGTCCAGAATCCGCAGCGGATTGGCTTCGAGCCGGATCCGGCTTTCCTCGGACAGCGCATCGGCATGATCGCGGAAATACGCCACCAGAGCCTCCCTCCATGCCTGGCGGCTGGCGAGATCTCCAAGCGTGTTGAGCTCCAGCGTCACATGTTCGCCCAGACCCAGTTCGCGCAGGATGTCCTGCGCCATGGCGATGGTCTCGGCATCGCGGAGCGGGCTTTCCGCACCGATCAGTTCCGCACCGATCTGGTGGAACTGGCGGTAACGCCCTTTCTGCGGGCGTTCATAACGGAACATCGGCCCGTGATAGAACACCTTCTGCGGCAGGGACTGCGTCAGGCCGTTCGTGACCAGCGCCCGGCAGATCGCCGCCGTCCCTTCGGGACGCAGGGTGATGCTCTCACCGCCGCGATCCTCGAACGTGTACATCTCCTTGGACACGACATCGGACGTCTCGCCGAGCGTGCGCGAAAACACGCGCGTGTCCTCGAAGATGGGGGTGCTCCATTCCTCGAAACCATAGGTGCGCAGAACCCGGCGCGCCGTCTCCACAACATGGTGGTGACGGCGCATGGTCTCGCCGATGAGGTCGTGGGTTCCGCGGGGGGGCTGAAGTCCGGACATCAGTGCGCTGCCGGGTCCATCTGCTTGGCCGTGGACGCCTCGACCTTGCCAGCCTCGATGTCCGAAACCTTCTTTTCCACCAGATCGACGATATGCTCAATCATGTCGCCACCCGGCATCGTGTGATCCTGACGACCGGCCGCATAGACCATGTGACGGCCATTGCCGCCACCGGTCACGCCGAGATCGGTCATCAGTGCCTCACCGGGGCCATTCACCACACAGCCGATGATGGACAGCGTCAGCGGCGTCTTGATGTGCTGGAGGCGGTCTTCGAGCGTCTGCACCGTCTCGACAACATTGAAGCCCTGACGCGCACAGGACGGGCAGGAAATGATCTTCACACCGCGATGACGCAGGCCGAGAGACTTCAGGATATCCCAGCCGACCAGCACTTCCTCTTCCGGTGCGGCCGAGAGCGAGACGCGCATCGTGTCACCCACGCCGGCCCAGAGCAGATTGCCCAGACCGATGGAGGACTTCACGGTTCCCGCACGCTTGGAGCCGGCCTCGGTGATGCCGATATGCAGCGGGTGGTCACAGCAATCCGCGAGCTGCTGGTAAGCCGCGACGGCCATGAACACGTCGGACGCCTTCACGCTGATCTTGAACTCGTGGAAGTCATGATCCTCAAGGATCTTCGCGTGTTCCAGAGCACTCTCGACCAGGGCTTCCGGGTTAGGCTCACCGTATTTCTCAAGCAGGTGCTTTTCCAGCGAGCCTGCATTCACGCCGATCCGGATGGAGCATCCATAATCCTTGGCGGCATTGACCACTTCACGCACGCGCTCGGCGCTGCCGATATTGCCCGGATTGATTCGCAGGCACGCCGCACCGGCCTTCGCGGCCTCGATGGCGCGCTTGTAGTGGAAGTGGATGTCCGCAACGATGGGGACGTTCACTTCGCGGACGATTTCCGCCAGTGCCTCGGTGCTGGCCTCGTCCGGACAGGACACGCGCACGATGTCCACGCCAGCCAGTTCGGACAGGCGGATCTGGTCAATCGTGGCCTGTGCATCGGATGTCAGGGTGTTGGTCATGGTCTGCACGGAGATCGGGGCATCACCACCGACCGCAACCTTGCCGACATGGATCTGGCGCGACTTGCGACGCTCGATGTGCTGATAGGGACGGTAGCTGCTCATGATTTACCTCTTCGTGCCCGGAAAGGACCGGGAGCTCTGACCCAGGGGCCTGTATTCAGGGGCACTGAGCCCCCCTGACGGATATAGGGTTTAATGCGATGGCGACGATTGTTCCAGCGGCTGATGTTCAAGCTGCCGGGCATTCAGGTCATCGGCCGAAACTTCAGGTGGCACGGGGGCCTTGCGCGGAGCGGAAACAGGTGGCGCTCTGGGCGGCACAGATGCAGGCTGTGCGCCCTGCGGTGCAGTTGCTGTCCCCGAGGCTGGAAGCGGTGCATTGGGCTGACCCGGCAGTGCAATTCCGGACCCGAACACGCCCGAGCGGATAGCCTCTGCCGTCACTTCAACATTGCGCCGTACCTGCCCTTCCTTCCCCAGTGGCGCGCTGGTCGCCCCAGCCGTGGTCAGAACGACACCGCCCGCATTGCCAAACGACATCCGGAAAGGGGCACCTGCGGGATCGCCCTGCCAGCTTTCCCCCGGCTGCATCACACGCGAAATCAGGACATGCCCGTCCCGGTCCCGGACCTGCGTCCAGACCGGAGAGAGCGCCCGGAGCACGACCGCCCCTTCGGGAACAGCGGGTGGCAGATCCGTGGCAGGCTGGCCGATCGTCGTGTTTTCCGCAGGCGAGGCAGCCTCACCCGGCGGGGAGGTTTCCGTGTCGTCGTCCGTAGTCGGGGGAGCTCCGGAAGGCGCAGGAACCTGTGCCGGGATCTGTGGAACCGGTGCTGTTGGGGAAGCGGTGGCCACCTGTTCATTCGCCGTCGGGCCAACCGCCGGCAGAGCGGCCACAGGGGCAGAAGAAGCCGCCACGGAAGCATGAGGCTCCGGCGTGGGAGCCCGGCCGGGCATTACGGAGGCCACCTGCGGGGAGGTCATGGCAGGGGTTGCAGCACCCGGCATCAGTTCCGCCACGGCCGGAACCTGCCTCTGGGCCGGGTTGTCATGCTCCGTAAAGCGGTACCAGCCCACGTAAGCCGCGACCACAACCACGAGCCCTGCCCCGACCAGCACGCCGATCGGTAGCCCACGGTCACCTTCCGGCTGGGGGAAAACCAGTTCGGGCTTGCGGGTTACCGCACCGCGCGTGTCGCGACGGAACCGTTCGACCAGCGCATCCGCATCAAGCTGCATGGCATGGGCATAGGTGCGAAGAAATCCCACCGCATAGGCCACGCCGGGCAGCTTCGTCAGATCGTCCGCTTCGAGGGCCGCCAGCAGTTTCGGGCGGATTCGCAACCATTCCGCCACGTCCTCAAGTCGCCAGCCGAGCTCTTCACGACGCGCACGCAGCACCGTTCCGACACTCGGCTGGTCGGAAGGCTGCGAAAACGGGCGGTTCGAGGGCGGAGGGGACATGACCGGAAAATCCGTTAGCTTGCCGCGTGGATGCGGGTTTCGCGCTGCCTGATGGCATCCACGGCCTGCTGCACCAGCGTCGCGATGATGTCGGCGACCGGACGGATCTCCTTGACCATGCCTACGGACTGGCCCGCCATCACGGAACCTGTCTCCACATCACCCTCAATAACGGCGCGACGCAGCGCACCAGCCCAGTAATGCTCAATCGAAAGCTGGGCTTCTTCCTTCGTCAGCTCGCCGCTCTGGAACTTCTGAAGCGCCTCGCCCTGAAGCCGCGCATAACGACGGCCACCTTCGTTCGACAGCCCGCGCACCGGAATGACCGGGAACAGTTCGTCGAGTTGCACGGTCGTCACTGCATCACGGGCATTGGCGCGCAGGAAGGCCTTCTTGAAGTTCTCATGGGCAATGCTCTCTTCGGACGCCGCAAACAGCGTTCCAAGCTGCGCACCAGCCGCACCCTGCTCCAGATAGGACAGGACCGCGTCCCCACGTCCCAGACCACCCGCGACGAACACGGGCACGTCCCGGATATGCGGCAGGATCTCCTGCGCCAGAACCGTCAGCGAGACCGGCCCGACATGGCCGCCCGCTTCCGAGCCTTCGATCACGAGCGCCTCGATGCCCATGCGTACCAGACGCTTGCCCAGAGCCAGCGCGGGCGTAAAGCCGATCGCCCGTGCCCCGCCGTCGCGCACCTTGCGGATCGTGGCGCTGTTTGGCACCCCGCCTGCCAGCACGATGTGCGAAACGTTATGCGCCAGACAGACATCCACCAGCCGGTCGAGCTCGGGATGCATGGTGATCAGGTTCACACCGAACGGACGCTTCGTCATGGCCTGCGTGGCGACGATTTCGTCTTCCAGACGCTCCGGCGACATGGCCCCACAGGCAATGACCCCGAATCCGCCAGCATTGGAAATCGCGGAAACCAGATGCCGCTCGCTGACCCAGGACATGGCCCCGCCGAGGATCGCAACTTCACTTCCCAGGAAGTCGCAGCCCGGCTTCCACAGCCGGTCCAGTGTCGCGCGGGCGTCCAGGGTCTTGCTCGGAATCTCGCTCAGGGTTTCGCTCACGCGTCGGCTCCCTCTCTGGCATCAAGGCCATATGCCGTGTGCAGAGCGCGCATGGCCAGTTCGGTATATTCGGAATCGATCAGCACGGAGATCTTGATCTCGCTCGTGGAGATGACCTGCACGTTGATGCCGCGATCCGCCAGCGTACGGAACATCCGCGCGGCCAGACCGGCATTCGAGCGCATGCCGATGCCCACGACGCTGATCTTCACCACGTTGTGCGACGTAATCAGCTCGCCATACTGGACGTATTCGCGGGCTTTCTCCAGCACGGCGCGGGCTGCGGCCTCGTCGGCCTTGCTGACCGTGAAGGTCATGTTCGTCATGTTGTCCACGCCAACGCTCTGGACGATCATGTCGACATTGATGTTCGCGGCTGCCAGCGGATCGAAAATCGCAGCGGCGATGCCCGGACGGTCTGGAATATTCCGTACGGAGATTTTCGCTTCGTCATGCGAGTTGGCAATCCCCGCAACCAGTTCCTTCTCCATGATCTCGTCCTCATCAACCACAATCGAACCGCTGTCGTCATCCGTCTCCGCGAACGACGACAGCACCCGCACCCGGACGCCCTCGCGCATGGCGAGACCGACGCTGCGGGTCTGAAGTACCTTGGCGCCTACCGAAGCCAGCTCAAGCATCTCTTCATAAGTGATGCGATCGAGCTTCTTGGCGCGTTTCACGATGCGCGGATCGGTCGTGTAGATCCCGTCCACATCGGTATAGATATCACACTGATCGGCATTGATGGCAGCCGCGACGGCCACCGCGGAGGTATCAGATCCCCCGCGTCCCAGCGTCGCAATGCGGCCATCGGGCCCTACACCCTGAAAACCCGCCACAACCGGCACGATACCATCATCTAGGCAGGCCAGCAGCGCCGTGCCGTCCACGCTCTCGATGGCGGCCTTGCCATGGGCGTCATCCGTCACGAGCGGGATCTGCCAGCCCTGGAACGAACGCGCTTTCACGCCAAGCGCCTGAAGCGCGATGGACACGAGCCCGCTTGTCACCTGCTCACCGGCAGCGACAACGGCATCATATTCTTTTGGATCGGCCAGCGGGTTCAGCTCGGCGCAGTAGCCGACCATCCGGTTCGTCACGCCAGCCATCGCGGAGACCACGACCGCAACACGGCGACCACGGTCATGTTCCGCCTTCACGCGTTTTGCAACGTTCCGGATACGCTCGATATTCCCGACGGACGTACCGCCGAATTTCATGACAACCGTCTTCCGTTTCCCGCCTTCAGCCTGAATGACGGCATGGGGATCGGCACGACCGGAAAGCTGGTCGTGGACGGGAGTATCGGGCATGGACATCGCGGATAAGGCTCCAGTACGTGTCTGGCGTTGCGCGCTCGGGTCTGGCATCGGGTACGGCAAAGACATGCATACCGCCCGGCACCTGAACAGACTCTGCCGGTCCACATACTCGTCTCGCTCCGTTACGTCCAGATGACGCGCGGCAGACAGGCACACAGAAGGACAGTTCCGATGCCCACAGACACCTCTCCGGGACAGGATTCCAAACGCTCATCCGTATCGGAATCCGAAATCGCCCATTTCAGCGCCCTGGCGGAAGACTGGTGGAATCCGCGTGGCCCGATGGCGCCGCTTCATGCCATGAACCCCCTGCGGACCGAATGGGTCAGCCGTCATGTCGCTCCCCTGCGCAAGACGTCCCCCGCACCGCTGAGCCTGCTTGATATCGGCTGTGGCGCGGGTCTGGCGAGCGAGGCCTATGCCAAACTCGGCTTTGACACGCTTGGAATCGATGCCAGTGCTCCGGGCATCCACGCCGCTGAAGCGCATCTGGCCCAGCACCCGCTTCCGCCCGAGGCAGCACCCCTGTCCTATCGCAATGGAAGTGCGGAAGATCTCGTGGCGGAAGGCGCGCGTTTTGATGTCGTCAATGCGCTCGAGGTCATTGAGCACGTCAATGATCCGCAGGACTTCCTGACCATGCTGGCCACGCTGACAAAGCCGGGCGGCATGGTCGCTGTGTCTACCCTGAACCGGACCCCGCGCTCTTTTGCCGTCGCCAAACTCGGTGCGGAATATCTGTTGCGGATGCTGCCCGTTGGTACGCATGACTGGAAGAAGTTCATCAAGCCAGACGAACTTGCCGCCATGGCCCGGAACGCAGGGCTGCGGATGCTGGACATCGCCGGAATGAGCTATGTCCCGTTCCAGTGGCGCGAAAGCCGCGACACCGGGATCAATTACATCGCGATTTTCCGCAAGGACTGAACAAAAAAGGGCGGTTGCAGCAGAACAATCCGCCGCAACCGCCCTTTCCTGAAAAACAGTCGATCAGACCTGCGTGTTCATGAACGCAAAGGTCGTCGGGCTGCCGACGGGGGTGAAATTGTTCGTAAACGCAATTTCGCCCGTCTTTTTGTCCACCTTGAAAGACGTGACCGCATCCGAGCGCTGGTTGGCGCAGAACAGGAACGCGCCGGACGGATCGAACATCAGCGCGCGGCCGTAATCCGCATGCATCCAGACCTCGTCCTGAAGCGTCAGCGTCCCGTCCGTCCCGATGGCGAAGACGGCCAGCGAATCACCCAGACGGTTGGAGACATAGACGAACTTGCCACTGGCCGAGATCAGGATTTCCGCCGCAAGGGTCGAACCACGGAAATGCGACGTGACGGTGCTGACCGTCTGGATGTCGCTGATCGCACCCGTTGCGGGATCGAAATTGGAGACGACAACCTTCGAATCCTGTTCGCACAGATTGTACAGAATGCGACCGGAATGGTTGAACTGGAAGTGCCGCGGCGCCGAGCCCGGTTCCATATCGTAATAGGGCGTCTTGGCCGGGATCAGCTTTCCGGTGTCGATATTCAGCGTCCAGACATAGACCCGGTCCAGCCCGGCGTCATCCGCCAGCACGAACTTGCCGCTCGGGTCGGAATGGATCATGTGCGGATGCGAGCCCGAGTGATCGGACACCGCAAAATTGCCCTGCGGATTGTCAGACGCCCGCTCCGGCTGGCGTGGCCCCGTGTTGTGCACGACGTCCGATGCCTCACCCAGCGACCCGTCAGACCGGATCGGCAGAACAGCAACGCAGCCGCCCACGTAGTTGGCGACCAGCACATAGCGACCCGAATGATGGATGCTCAGATGGGCCGGAACAGCGCCCTTGGAGCTGACGGCATTCAGTTTGCGCAGCGAACCCGTCTTGGTATCAATCGCAAAGGCCGTAACGGAGCCGTCCCCGTCCTTGTTGAAATCATCGATCTCGCTCAGCGCATACAGGAAGCGCTGGTCCTTGGAGATCGCAAGGAAAGACGGGCTGGCGATGTCCGTGAACGTCGTGATCGGCGTCAGGACGCCCGTATCGCGGTCCATGTCAAAGACGGAAATGCCCTGCCCGTTCCCGGTTCCACCGCCCGGCGGCCCATGTTTCGTATATCCGCCAACAAAACAGATCGTTCTGGAAACGGGCTTCGGCGGCGGCGGCGGGGTCAGGACCGTCTTTTCAGGGTCAGCGGCACCAGCAACGCCGGTACCGGCCGCAGCAACGCCTGCAACCAGTCCGACCGCAAAGTTACGGCGGGAAACAGGATGGGACATGATGGGTCTGCATTCCTTTCAATGTGGCAGGGATAACGCCCGCTACCGGAAAAAGACGCATTCAGACCCCGACGCGGGTTTCCCGGCGACAGACCTAGCGCGCATCCTTCGGTAGTTTGCATTGCGGCCCAACAGCCGGGCCAGTGTAGCGGGTCCAGGTCTGGGTTTCACCCAGAAGTGGCATTCCCAGAACGAATCCGCGCAGTTTCAGGACATTGGGCTCGGACACCCATATCCGCGCCTGATAGACCCGTCCGGTCCGCGGATCAAGAATATGACCCTGCCACTTGCGGTCTTCAATTGGGACAAAGTCTGTCAGCATGCGGATTCCGCACTGCGACCGTCCCCACACATCCTTTGGAACGGCCCCGTCATAAGCCATGCCGATCAACTGCCCGCAGAGCATGTGACCACAGGGCTGGATGGAAAACAGCCCGTCATGCTCCTCCGACAGCCACAGCCCCTCTTCGGGAATATCCGAAGACGCGTTGTCTGCGGAACTGGCTGTCTGGGCCTGCGCCGGAACACAGGAAAGTGACGACACCGCCAGCAGGACAGCCGCGAAAAAGCCTGCTCCCCGCATTCAGACCTTGCCCAGCAGAGCGTCGAGACGCCCCGCACGATCAAGCGCCATCAGATCGTCGCAGCCGCCCAGTCCCTTGCCGTCCACAAACGTCTGGGGAACGGTCCGGCGGCCGGATCGACGGATGGAATCCTCACGTTCGGCCGATCCGTGCGGCGCGTTGATTTCCTGAAACTCTATCCCCTTGGAGCGCAGCAGGCTGACGGCATGCACGCAGTAAGGACATCCAGGCTGGGTATAAATCTCAACTTTCGACATAGGATCCTCATTCCTGGACAAAGCGCGGGTTCTGTTCATCCACTCTCCCGGTCCGGGCTGCAACCAAAATATCCACGCTTGCCGCACCGGCCTTCATCAGAGCCTTCGTGCAGGCCGTCGCCGTGGACCCCGTCGTCAGCACGTCATCCACAAGCAGGACAGCCTGTCCTTCTATCCGGACCCCGCGTCCTTTCCTCACCCGAACCGCGTGTTCCATCTCCTGCTCGCGCTCCCCCGCAGACAGGCGGGCCAGCGCCCGCGTGGAGCGGACACGCTGAAGAGCATCCACCACACAGGGCAGACCCGCAAGCCGTGAAACGCCCTGAGCCATCAGTGCCGCCTGATTGTAACGCCGTTTCCACAAACGGGTGCGATACAGCGGGACAGGCACAACGACTGTGACATCCTTCAGAAGCCCCTCGCCCGCGGATGCCATCTGCCGCGCCAGAACAGCGGCATTTTCCGTATGATCGGAATATTTCAGAGGCAGGATCAGGCGCCGCGACCTGGCGTCATAGACGAAAGCCGCCCGTGCCGAGCGCCAGACCGGCGGATGCGCGTCACAAGCCGCGCAGCAGTTCTGCGTACCGCCAAGTCCTTCATTTTCCAGAGGAACGCCACAGCGGTGACAGCTAGGGGAAACAATCCGGTGCGCCGCCTGAAAGCAGGTGCCGCAGAACGCGCCTTCCGTCATGACTTCCGTCCCGCAGGCCGCGCAGGTTGGAGGCAGAAGCGCATCCAGCACAACACGTGCGCTGCGGTTCAGGAGCTGTTTCACCCTGTGCGCGGGACCAGCCTGAGCGTGATGCGGGAAGCGTCGATCAGGACTTTGCCCTGATGCTGGAAATTGACCGTGACCCGTTCTCCTACCGCTGACTGCACCTGCCCCCAACCCCATTCGGGATGATCAGGATGCTGCACGATCTGTCCTGGCTCAAGAAAGGACTGGAACGGATCAGTCATTGGCAGAGCGTCCAAGGACCCGTGATGCGCTCCATCTCAGTGTCCTGCATTCTCGCCGGAGAAATCAGGCGCCTCAAAACCAGAAGCGCCAAGCTGTGCGGCCAATGCCACCTTCAGACGATCCAGCCCGGTTTCATCACGGGCTTCAGCCCGCGCCACCAGAACGGCCTGCGTGTTGGATGCCCGAAGCAGCCACCAGCCATCAGGCGTATTGACGCGGACGCCATCGATTTCGGACACATCCGCCCCTTCTTCCCGGAGGCGCGCGGCCACTTCTGTGATGACCTCGAACTTGCGCCTGTCATCGCAGTTGAAGCGCAATTCTGGCGTCGTGACAGTCACCGGCAGGCTGTCGCGAAAATCCGAAAGCGGCCCCGGCAGACGCGAGACGATCCCCAGAACGCGGACTGCGGCATATAGCGCATCATCAAAGCCGTACCACTTGTCGGCAAAGAAAATATGCCCGGACATCTCGCCTGCCAGCGGAGAGCCGGTTTCCGCCATCTTGGTCTTGATGAGGGAATGGCCGGTCTTCCACATCAGCGGCTGACCGCCAGCTTTTGCAATCTCATCAAACAGGATCTGGCTGGCCTTCACATCCGCGATGATCGTCGCCCCCGGATGGCGGCTCAGAACATCCTGCGCGAGCAGCACCAGCATCTGGTCACCCCAGAAGATCTGTCCCCGATTATCAACAAGACCGATCCGATCCGCATCCCCGTCAAAGGCAATCCCGAGATCGGCCTGTTTTTCGTCTACGACCCGGATCAAATCCTGGAGATTCTTCTCGACCGTCGGATCGGGATGGTGATTCGGGAAATGTCCGTCTATCTCGCCGAAAAGAACCGTATGTTCTCCCGGAAGGCGCTTGACCAACTGGCCAAGCACCTCGCCAGCCGCGGAATTGCCATTATCCCAGACGACCCGCAGCGGCCGGATGCCGTCATAGTCCTGCACGAGGCGGTCAATATAACGACTGGAAATATCAGCTCTGGTCGAGATTCCTTCCGTTGCGGAGAGAACATCGCCAGATGCGGACAGGCGGCCCAGTTCACGGATCTGGTCCCCGTAAAACGGCTTGCCGCCCATCATCATCTTGAAGCCATTGTAGTCGGGCGGATTATGGCTACCCGTGACCATGACAGCCCCATCGGCGCCATCCACAACGGATGCGAAATAGAGCATGGGCGTTGGCCCACACCCGATCCGGGTCACATCTGCCCCGGATTCGACTGCTCCCCGGACCAACGCCTCTTCCAGCGCGGGCGAGGACAGACGGCCGTCATATCCGACAGTGATCCGCGTGCCACCGGCGCGGATCACCATGCTCGCGAACGTACGACCAATGGCATAGGCGTCGGCAGGATGCAGTGTCTTTCCGACGATCCCGCGGATATCGTATTCCCGCAGGCTCGTCGGATCGAAATCATGCCGAAATGGCATCAGGGGGCGTCCACATACTGCTTGTACTTCTTGAGGAATGCCTTGACCGAATCACCCAGGTCCTCGCGGTCGATCGAGAACGCGATCTGGGCTTCGAGGAAGCCGGCCTTGTCACCACAGTCATAGCGCGTGCCTTCGTAGCGCAGACCATGGAACGGCACTTCACCGATCGTCTTGGCCATTGCATCCGTCAGCTGGACTTCATTGCCCGCGCCACGCTCCAGCTTCGCCAGGTACTTCATGACGTCCGGCGTCAGCACGTAACGACCGATGATGGACAGGTTCGAGGGCGCTTCTTCCGGAGCCGGCTTTTCAACCAGTCCCTTGACCTCGACCAGCTTGCCGTCGTCGCTGCCAACATCAAGGATGCCGTAGCGGTTCGTATGCTCGGGCGGGACTTCCGTAACCGCGACGACATTGCCACCGGTCTTGTTATAGGTCTCGACCAGCTGGCCGATGCAGCTGCGTCCCTTGACGATATCGTCAGGCAGCAGGATGGCGAACGGATCGTCCCCGATGAAGGAACGCGCGCACCAGATCGCATGACCCAGGCCCAGCGGTTCCTGCTGACGCACGGCCACGAGAGAACCCGCCTGCACGCTGCTGGGTGCAAGCGCTTCCAGTGCGCTCTTCTTCCCGCGTTCCCTGAGTGTCGCTTCGAGTTCGTAGGCAATGTCGAAGTAATCGATCAGGCTGTCCTTGCCGCGACCGGTTACGAGACAGAACTCTTCGATCCCCGCTTCACGGGCTTCATCGATCGCATACTGGATCAGCGGCTTATCGACGACAGGAAGCATTTCCTTGGGCATGGCCTTGGTCGCAGGCAGAAACCGCGTACCGAGACCCGCAACGGGAAGGACAGCTTTTTTCAGTGGCTTGATCACGAAACCTCACACATCAGCCGAAAATGACGCCCGACCGCCGAACCGGAAGTCCAGACGCTCTCAGGGACGCAAGAGGCATAACCCTGTCTCAATAGTCTGGCAACAAGATGGCACAGACCGAAAGACAGTGAGAGGATGCTCATTCCCGCCAAGGCGGAGAGTATTTTCCATGATGTCTGATTTTTACTGGGATACACCAACATTCAAAATGTCAGTGGTGCGGCCGAGAAGACTCGAACTTCCACGGGGTTGCCCCCACAAGCACCTCAAGCTTGCGCGTCTACCATTCCGCCACGGCCGCCCCGTGACAAACGACCCTGCTTCGTGCATGACCGTCTGGTGTGGGAGGGGCTATAGCCGATGCCAGAAACGAGGGCAATGACCCGAAATGAGATTTGTGAAGAAATTTTGTGGAAGTCCTCTCCGGGACTGACACCCTACCCCGAGGCGCTCGCGTTCATGGAGGAGCGTGCGCGCGCCATCCATCTGGGAACGTCAGAGCCGCTGGTGTGGCTTGTCGAGCACCCTCCCGTCTTTACGGCAGGAACATCGGCCAAGGACGCCGATCTGTACAACCCGCACGGTTACCCGACCTACGCCGCCGGGCGCGGCGGGCAGTGGACCTATCATGGGCCAGGGCAGAGACTTGGCTATGTGATAATGGATCTGACCCGTCAGAACGGCACCATCCCGCCCCGCGACCTCCGTGCTTTTGTCGCAGGGCTGGAAGGCTGGATGATCGACTCCCTCGCCCGGCTCGGCGTTACAGCCTTCACCCGGGACGGACGGATCGGCGTCTGGACGATCGACCCGCTGACAGGGCTGGAAGCCAAGATCGGGGCGCTGGGGATCCGCGTGAGCCGCTGGGTCAGCTGGCACGGGGTTTCCATCAATGTCAGCCCCGATCTGAACGACTTTGATGGAATCGTGCCCTGCGGCATCCGTGAGTTCGGCGTCACCAGCCTCCAGCGATTCGACAGCAGTCTGACGATGGCGGATCTGGATGATGCCCTTGCCGCCACATGGCCCGCGCGCTTCGACTCTATCCCCCGGGCGGAATGAAAACGGACGGGGCGATCGTAACGCCCTGCCGGACACCAGAAAGCTCCACCCCAAAATGATGCTGCCGGGCATCCACGCCCTGCAACCCGATCAGACCAAGCTGGCCGTTCACATCCGAGAACTGGATCGTCAGCAGGCCCTGGGACGGATTATCCGCCTGTGCGACCGAAATCTGAAGCGATCCGTCACCATGTCGCACATCCGTGACCTGCACACCGCCGTCAAAGCGGATCGGATATTTCAGCAGCAGTCCGAGCGGATTCCGCTTGAGTGACAGATGCGTGACCGCTCCCGTTCCCTGATCGTCCAGCACGAGATGCCCGTCACCGGCGACCAGCTCCATAGGATGCGGAATCACATAATCCAGCCTCAGATGCCCCGGAATATAGGAGAAGCGTCCCGCGCTCTCCCCGGCCTCCGGTCCCCGTTGCAGGAAGGAAGCCTGCAATCCCTGAAGGCCGTTCAGATAGGCCTCTATGCGATGAACGTCATTCTGCTCGGCCGCAGGCAGGTGGCCGTAGCCACCCGTCGCACAGCCCGACAGCAGGAGAAAAGCGAGCAGAGCGCGTTTCATGGGGTTTTTTCTCCATGCAGGACCAGAGACAGCGCATGCAGCCCGGACTCGAACTCCCCGGCCAGCAGCCCGTTGACGAGCCTGTGCCGCGCCACCCGATTCAGCCCGTCAAAACGCGCAGTGGTAATGGCGACGTTGAAATGCGTCTCCCCTCCGCCGCCAAGAGCCTTTGCACCGGCATGATGGGCATGACGGGCACTGTCATCGTGGATTTCGAGCTGCGTGGGCGAGAGTTCGCGCTGGAGGATCGCCTCGATCCGTTCGCGTCGGGTGGCGGGCGGCGCGGAAGGGCGTGAAGCTGTTTCAGACATGATGAAAATCGTCCGGCTTGAGGAATGGCCGCTTGCATCGGGCGGCTGTGATTGCCCATATCAGACACCATGCAGCGCAAATCCACCAGACACCGGGCCTTCGATCCCGATCCTGACGCGCCGGAACAGGTCTGTGACCATCCGGGCTGCAACGAACCTGCCGGCTATCGTGCGCCGCGCGGGCGCGATGCCCTGCGCTCGTATTTCTGGTTCTGCCTCGACCATGTCCGCGAATACAATTCCCGCTGGGACTTCTATCGCGGCATGACGCCAGGCCAGATCGAAGCGCATCTTCGGGCGGACGTGTCGTGGCAGCGCCCATCATGGAAACTGGGCACTGGCACGGCCAACAAGGCGGAATTCAACGAGGACGACGTCATCGATCCGCTGGACATCCTCGGCGCGACCCGTCACAGCCGGGCCGAACGTGCAAAGGATGCCGCCCGGCAGCGCGCCTCTGCGCAGGCCGCCGGGATTCCCGAGCCGCTGCGCCAGCCGCTTGCGACCCTGGACCTGACATGGCCGGTCTCTTTCGATGAGGTCAAAACCCGCTACCGCGCCCTCGCCCGCCAGCATCACCCCGATGCCAATATCGGCGATGAAAAATCCGAAGAGCGTTTCAAGGCCATCGGCTCGGCCTATGCGGCACTAAAAGTCCATTTCACCCGGCAGGATGATTTCGTTTCCTGAATTTTTAGACTGGAACAGAGGACGCCAAGGCTCCATCTTCTCCAGAATGTCCTGATCCCAGAGCCAGAGAAAGCCCCAGAGTCCCATGAGTGATTTCGCGACGATTGACACCCCGGAAGCCGTGACCACTGCTGAAAATGCCACGGTCCCGACCAGCGTTCTCGGCGCGCCCGACCTCATGGTCTCTTCGGCCGAAGTTTTCGGGATCCGGACGGACATTCAGGTTCCGGCCTATTCCGTGCGTACGGAACACGTCCCCGACATCGATCCGTCCTACAAGTTCGACGAAGACACCACACGCGCCATTCTGGCAGGCTTTGCCTTCAACCGCCGCGTCATGGTTCAGGGTTTCCATGGGACCGGCAAATCGTCCCATATCGAGCAGATCGCCGCACGGCTGAACTGGCCCTGCGTGCGGATCAACCTCGACAGCCATGTCTCGCGGATCGACCTGATTGGCAAGGACGCCATCGTGCTCAAGGACGGCAAGCAGGTCACGGAATTCCGCGAGGGTCTGCTGCCGTGGTGCCTCCAGCATCCCTGCGCCCTGATCTTCGATGAATACGACGCTGGCCGTCCGGACGTGATGTTCGTCATCCAGCGCGTGCTGGAAGCCGAAGGGCATCTGACGCTTCTGGATCAGAACCGCGTCATTCGCCCCAACCCGGCTTTCCGCCTGTTCGCGACCGCCAATACAGTGGGTCTAGGCGACACGACCGGCCTCTATCACGGTACCCAGCAGATCAATCAGGGCCAGATGGACCGCTGGAACATCGTCGCCACCCTGAACTACCTGCCGCTCGAACAGGAAGTCGGCATTGTGACGTCCAAGCTGAAGATCGGGGCAGAGGACAACGACGCCACGACGCTGATCGAACGCATGGTCGCGCTTGCGAACCTCACACGTTCCGGCTTCATGGCCGGTGATATTTCCACGGTCATGTCGCCACGCGCCGTCATTGCCTGGGCCGAGAACAACCGTATTTTCAACGACGTGGCGTTCTCTTTCCGCCTGACCTTCCTCAACAAATGCGATGAGGCCGAGCGCGGAATCGTGGCTGAGTACTATCAGCGCTGCTTCAACGCCTCGCCGCTGGCCTGATCCCTTGTCCGCTCCCAAGACTTCCCCCACCGACGAAGACCGGCAGGAACGCTTCCGTCAGGCCACCGTTGCCACCCTGCGCGCTATGGGTGGAGCACCGGAGCAGGGCGTGGATTTTCAGAGTGCCGTCAGCGGCAGCCAGCAGAACGCGACAGATGCCAGCAGCGTGGAACTGCCTTATCTGTCGCGCCACATGCACGACTGGGAAATCCGCAAAATCCGTGGAGCTGCGGATTCCGCTGCCCTGCGGATGCGGTATCATGCTGACAGAGGCACGAACGCACCGGCTGAACCCGTGGCCCGGCAGGCGTTCGATGCGCTGGAACAGGCCCGGTGCGAGGTCTACGGCTCACGCCACATGGCAGGCGTGCGCGCCAATCTGGAACAACGCGTCGCCCAGCAATGTGCCGAGATTGGCTGCAATCGCATGAAAACGCGCGAGGACATGCCAGCCCCCGTGGCGCTGGATCTCCTCGCGCGCGAGGCCATGAGCGGCCATCCCATGCCGGTTCAGGCCGGAGCGGCACTGGATGAGTGGCGCGCGTCCCTGACTCCGGCGGCCAAAGCGGCGCTCGCCGACATGGCCCGCACCCAGAGCGATCAGACGGCATTCGCCCGTGCCACGACCCGCTTCCTCGGGGCCTGCCGCCTCACGACCGTCCCTGACGAGGACGAGGAGCAGATGGCACCGTCCGATCTGCCCTCCGACGAAGAGGAAACAACGGACAGCGACGCCCCCGAAGCGGATGGGCAGGACCAGCAGGCTCCCGCCGCTGCGGAAGAGGAAGAAGGCGGTTATCAGCCCGAGAGCGGCGAAACCGGCCTCTCTGGCGAAAGCGAAGCCACGGATGCCGCCGAAATGTCGGAAGACGGGACCGAGGAAGCCGCTGGCCCCTCGGACCAGCAGGCCGAAACCGGACCGTCCGAAGCGCCCAATACCTACAGGGCCTACACCACGGATTTCGACGAGGAAGTAAACGCCTCCGATCTGTGCGATGCGGACGAACTGGACCGCCTGCGCCAGAAGCTCGACCAGCAGATGTCCCAGCTTCAGGGTCTGGTATCGCGGCTTGCACACCGGTTGCAGCGGCGCCTCATGGCGCAGCAGCAGCGCCGCTGGGAGTTCGAGCAGGAAGAAGGCATTCTTGATGCCGGACGCCTTTCCCGCGTCGTGACCAATCCGACCCTTCCGCTATCGTGCAAGCACGAATGCGAGACGGAGTTCCGCGATACGGTCGTCACCCTCCTGATCGACAATTCAGGTTCCATGCGGGGCCGCCCGATTGGGACGGCCGCCATCTGCGGCGATATCCTTGCCCGCACGCTCGAACGCTGCGGCGTGAAGGTCGAGGTTCTGGGCTTTACGACACGCCAGTGGAAAGGCGGCCAGAGTCGCGAACGCTGGCTCAAGACCGGCCGCACACCCCAGCCAGGGCGCCTGAACGACCTACGCCATATCATCTACAAGGATGCGGACATGCCCCTGCGGCGCGCCCGGCGCAATCTGGGCCTGATGCTGCGCGATGGCCTGCTCAAGGAAAACATCGACGGCGAGGCCCTGCTCTGGGCCTGGAAACGCCTGCGGCGGCGCTCCGAACACCGTCATATCCTGATGGTGATTTCCGATGGCGCGCCGGTTGATGACAGCACGTTCTCTGCCAATCCGCACAACTATCTGGAGGACCATCTGCGAAAGGTGATCGCCCAGATCGAAGCGGATCGTGGCACCGAGCTTCTGGCCATCGGCATCGGCCATGACGTCACGCGCTATTATCGCAACAGCGTCACCATCAGCTCCGCCGAAGACCTCGGCGGAACCATGATGGCCCAGCTCAGCGCCCTGTTCGCGCCTTCAAACGGTCGTCGCGCAGCGCGATAACGGCATCCAGCATCCGGTCGGTATGGGCGGTGGTGGTCCGGTGATTGACGATCGCCGCCCGCACCGCCAGCCGACCGTTGATTTTGGTGGTGGAGGGTGCGGCAATCCCGCTTTCATGCAGGTCCTGCACCAGTTCCGAGACTTCGCCGTCATCTAGACCGTCAATCCCGAAACAGACGATGTTCAGCGTTACGGGCGCCAGCAGTAGCAACCCCTCTGTCCGTTGCACACGCGAGGCCAGGTCAGCAGCCACGTCACAACAGATCTCGACCATCTCTCCCATACGCTCCGACCCGTAATGGCCTAACGTCATCCAGACCTTGAGCGCCCGGAATCCGCGCGACAGGTCCGGACCAAAATCACAGAACCACGGAGCGCCAGCCGCAAGTCCGCGCTCTTCTCGCACAAGGTAGTCCAGGGACTGCGCAAAAGCTGCCGCATGTTTGCGACTGTCACGCACCAGCACACAGCCCGCGTCATAGGGAACCTGTGCCCATTTATGAAAGTCGAACGCCAGGCTATCCGCCTTCTCAATCCCGGCAAGCTGCGGCTGAAAGCGGGAAGACAGGCAGGCCAGCGCGCCAAACGCGGCATCCACATGAAACCAGAGGCCGGCCTCACGGGCGACAGCTTCGATCGCCACCAGATCATCAATGGCCCCGCAATCGACGGTTCCGGCGGTCCCCGCAACCATGAACGGCACGAACCCGGCTTTCCGGTCTTCTGCGATCATGGCTTTCAGGGCGCTGACATCCATCCGATGATCCGCCAGAACAGGGACCCGACGCAGGGCATGGCTCCCCAGGCCTGCCAGATCAAACGCACGCGGCAGGCATCCATGAGCCGTCGTCGCGGCGTATCCCACAAGTCTGCGCGCACCAAGACCCTCTTTGCGAATGGACAGGTCCTGCGCACGACTGGCCGTGATGACGCTGATGAAATTGGCCATGGACGAGCCTGTGACCAGACAGCCGGAGCCGTCGAGCGGCATGCCAACCATCTGCAGGGCCCAGCGGATCACCTCGCGCTCAACCTCGATCGGGGCGTGATCGCGGCCGCCACAATTCGCATTCAGCGCACCGGCCAGCATTTCCGCCAGCATGCCGACCGGCGTTCCTGCGCCGTGTACCCATCCCATGAAACCCGGATGGGTGTTTCCCGCGCCATAAGGCACGACCAGATCCAGATAACGTGCGTATAGATCGTCGAGGGAGTGTCCCTTTTCGGGAAGACCTTCTTTCAGAGTCTGCCGGGCGGAGGGTGGCATTGGTCGCCAGACAGGCCCCTCTCCCACATGCTCCATGCGGTCAAAGACATCGTCCAGCATCCGGTGCCCGATGTCACGAATGCCGCGCCAGTCCGCAGGGTCCAGTCCGGCCATGAGATATCCCTTCACCTGAAATCCGTCAGGTGTCTGCGATACAGGCCCTTTCTGCCGATGTCACGTCAGGAAAAAGGCTCAGAACAGGGCGGAATACAGGGATGAACCGCTATCGCTTCCCGAGCTTCCGGTAAAGAGAGAGAGAATGCCCGTGCTGGATCCGCTGACGCCATAGAGGGTCAGCATGCTTGCCGGCGTCGTGGTAGCAACGGGATGAATCTGGAGCAGGGCAAGATACTGCTGGGCAAAATGCTGGATGCCCTTGGTTGTGCTCAACTTCGACATATCCAGTTTGGAGCTGAGAAGAGTGACCTGCTGGTCATAATCCAGGGCGCCAAACTGGGTCGTATCGAAACCCGCGACGACCTCCGCAACCTTCAGGAGCTTGGGATCGGCCATCACATTCGAAAGCGTCATGTCCGTCGTCGCCGTCCGGGTGAAATAAAGAGCATCTCCCAGACCTGGCGTTTCTGTCTGCAGGCTGTTTTCGTAACTGTTGGTCAGATAGCTCTGTGTAATGCTCTGCACGGTGTCAGAGGATGCCAGCGGCGAGGTCGACCAGTCGGAAAACGCTTTTGCAAATGCCTTCCAGGATGAATTGCCACTGGTCTGGGCAAGAGACTTGGTCGAAGTCGGATCCTGCGTCATGAGATCCTTTAGGACCGCCGTCTGCCCAATGATCGAGGACATTCCGTAAGCCCCCAGCACCACCGTGAGCGCCTTGTAGTTTTTCAGAAGCTGTTCCGGCGTCTTGATTGAAGCCGCATCCGTCTGAAACGTCTTGACGGCCTGCTGGGCAGAGACGCTTATTTTTTCCCACTTGTTCGCCGAAGAATCTTCATCCTTGATGATGGAGAGATACTGCGGAATGGCGGGCATGGCGGAAATTGAGGAAGACACGCGCGTTTCTCCGATAGAGGAGTAGGTGCCATGATTTTACCGCCTCATTCCTTAATACAGTCTTAACGTCTCTTCTCCCTTTCCACTGTCCGGAACCCCCTCATGTCCACTCGCCTGTCCCTGCTCGCTGCTGCTGCCGCGTTTCTGACGCCGGTTGTGGCCAGCGCATCCACCCTGTCCGGTCTGCCAGAATCCTGCTTCACCTACGAACTTGCCGGCACGAAGACCGCCCCTCATGGCCTGACGGCAAAAACTCTTCATGCAACGCTGACCGGAACCGACATCACGCTCGATATCCACGGCGTGACCCTTGCCGACCCGTCCGGGTATGTCGAAAGCAGCACTCTGGAGCGCTTCAACGCCGTAGCCGCCTATGCCGCGCTCAGCGCTTTTCGGGGTGGCATCAGTGCGGCCTGCAAAGACCAGAGCCTGACGATCAACAGCAGCGATATCCGCAGCGGAACGCCGCAGGTCCTCTGGACAGACGTCACGCTTGCCCGTCCCGGGCATGACATGACCATCCGCAAGGCCTCAATCCGGGCCGTCCAGACAACGCCGGACCTGCGCCTGAAGATCGAGGGCGCGGGCATTCATGATACCAAGCAGCCCCTGATGCCCACGCAGCTTTCGGCAGACCTTACGGTTCAGGGCCTCGATGCTGCCCGCCAGCAGATCACGATCAACACCCTGCATGCCGTAACCGGCAGCAGCGCCATCGACGGCAAGGGCACCATCGACCCCGGCGCCACGGCATCGACCTCGGCGGCAGACGTGCATGTCAGTGTCACGAATGTCGACACCCTGATCGGACAGATCCGCGACACCGCCCCCAAAAAGGTCGTGGCCGCCCTGACGATTGCCCGGCTGATGGGCCGTCAGAGCGGTGATGCGACGCTCTGGGACATCGGGCTGGGAGGCGGCGTTGTGACCGTTAACCGCATCCCGCTGCCGTTCTCGGTGCCCTGAATCAGTCCTTTGAGTCTGCGGTCTCAAGTTTGCGGAGCATCTTGCACAGGACGGTCGTGACCTTCTTGGCATAGCCAATGCGGGTTGCGTTCGTCATTTCGCGGATGACCGCAAGCTTCTGGTCAGGACGGATCTTCACGCCCGATTCCTTCTTGCGTGTTACCCAGTCGATCAGTGCGGCCGGATTGCCGAAACGGTTGCGACGGAACTGGATCACCATGCCCTTCGGCCCGGTCTCCAGACGCTCTACCCCGGCCTCGCGACACAGACGCTTGATCAGAACCACATCGAGCAGATTGCCGACTTCCGGCGGGAGCAAGCCGAAGCGGTCCACAAGTTCCGCCCGCATGGCCTCGACTTCGGCCTCGTTCGTCAGTGATGCAATCCGCCGGTACAGCCCCAGACGCACTGGAAGATCCGGGACATAGGTTTCGGGGATCAGCACCGGCAGGCCGAGAATGATGGTCGGGGTCCAGCTGTCCTCGTCCTCCTGACGCTTGCCGCGCTCACGCCGCAGGTCGACCACCGCATCTTCCAGCATCTGCTGATAGAGCTCGATCCCGACTTCCTTGATATGCCCGGATTGCTCATCGCCCAGCAGATTGCCCGCACCGCGCAGATCCAGATCATGTGAGGCCAGCGTGAAGCCCGCCCCGAGCGAGTCCAGAGTCTGCATGATCTCAAGCCGCTTTTCCGAAGCCGGAGAGAGCGGGCGGGTCTGCGGCCAGGTCAGATAGGCATACCCGCGCTGCTTGCCACGGCCGACACGCCCACGGAGCTGATAGAGCTGCCCCAGACCGAACATGTCCGCGCGGTGGATGATGATCGTATTCACGCTGGGCATATCCAGCCCGCTTTCCACGATATTGGTGGAGAGCAGGATATCGTATTTCCCGTCCGCAAATTCCGTCATGACACGTTCGAGTTCCGTAGGCGTCAGGCGCCCATG
Organism: uncultured Gluconobacter sp.; assembly: GCA_937880175.1. GTDB lineage: Bacteria > Pseudomonadota > Alphaproteobacteria > Acetobacterales > Acetobacteraceae > Gluconobacter. The sequence continues at coordinate 30,450 of CALFLO010000098.1, read as the reverse complement.
GGCCTGAACGGTCTTGGCATCCGGCACAATTTCCGTCAGGCGCTCGGCCATCCGGTCCATATCCGCCAGACGCGGCACAACGCAGAAAATCTGGCCGCCGCGGAAGCGCTCACGCTGGATGGCTTCGCGGATCATGACGCTGTCGAACGGCGTGATGAAGGTCCGGACTGCCAGACGATCCGTGGGCGGCGTGGCGATCAGGCTCATTTCACGCACGCCGGATAGCGAAAGCTGAAGCGTTCTGGGCAGCGGCGTAGCCGACAGGGTCAGGACATGCACGTCTTCCCGCAGCGCCTTCAGACGCTCCTTATGTGCGACGCCGAAATGCTGCTCCTCGTCGATGATCAGCAGGCCCAGTCGATCAAATGCGACGCTCTTGGCCAGCAGCGCATGAGTGCCGACAACAATATCGACCGTGCCATCCGCCATCCCCTCACGAACCTTCGTGGCTTCCTTGGGTGTCACAAGGCGTGAAAGCTGCACCACATTGACCGGGAAACCCTCGAACCGGGCCGTGAAACTGCGAAAATGCTGCCGGGCCAGCAGTGTCGTCGGCACCACGACCGCCACCTGCATACCGGAAAGAGCGGCCACGAATGCCGCCCGCAGCGCCACTTCCGTCTTGCCGAAACCCACATCGCCGCAGACCAGCCGGTCCATCGGACGCCCGGCGCTCATGTCTTCCAGCACGTCCGCAATCGCGCGGGACTGATCCTCTGTCTCCACGAACGGGAAGCGCGCGCAGAACTCGTCCCAAAGCCCTTCGGCGGGTGCGAGTGTTGGCGCATCCTTCATGGCGCGGGCCGCGGCCGTCTTGATCAACTCACCCGCCATGACGCGGATGCGGGATTTCATCTTGGCCTTGCGCGCCTGCCAGGCCGTGCCGCCCAGCTTGTCGAGTTGAACGCCGGCCTGCTCGGAACCGAAACGGCTCAGAAGCTCGATATTCTCGACCGGCAGAAGCAGCCGCTGTTCCCCGTCATAAAGGATCGACAGGTAGTCATGCGCGACCCGGCCTTCGACAACCGTTTCCAGCCCGACATACCGCCCGATCCCGTAATCGGAATGAACGACCAGATCTCCGTCCGCAATCTCGCCGACCTGCGAGATGAACTGCTCACCGCGCTTGCGACGGCGCGGCGGCCGGGAAATCCGCTCCCCCAGAAGGTCCTGCTCGGAGACGAAACACAGACGGTCCGAAACGAAGCCGCGCTCCAGCCCCAGCGTCAGAAGGCCGGTCGTGCCCTTCGGCATTCCCGCTGCCTCCGGCCAGTCCTCGTAGGACGTTGCCGTGACACCATGCTCGGCCAGCAGGTGCGAGATCCGCTCCCGTGACCCGCGACTCCAGGCTGTGACATAGGTCCGGCGTCCGGCTTCGGCCCAGGTCTTCACCTGCTGCCCGAAGGCTTCAAACATCCCTGCCCGCGTTCCGTCCTTGGCCCGCGCGAACAGGGGGCCGGGGCGGTATCCTGCATCCACGCCCTGCGCCGTGTCCGGCATGGCGAACGGATTGAGAATGACGGACGGCACATCCGTCAGCATCGAGTCCCAGCCGTGATTGTCCAGATACAACCGGTGCGGCGGCAGCGGACGGTACGGGATTTCGCCGTCACGCGTCGGCACACGACGGGCCTGATAATGATCGGCGATCATATCGAGCCTTGCCTTGAGGATTTCAGGCGCGTGATGGTCGAAGCTGACCGCCCCGCCCGGCAGATAATCCAGCAGCGTTTCCATCTGGTGTCCGTCACCATCATGGAACAGCGGAAGATAGTGCTCCAAACCCGGATAACGCCGCCCATCCGAGACGTTTTCGTAAATCGTATCGGATGTAGCTGCGGGGCCGAACGAATCGCGCCAGCCGATCCGAAAGCGGCTGATGCTGTCGGGGCCCAGCGAGAACTCGGACACCGGGCGCAGTTCGAAGCGCTTCAGCGTTTCTGTGGAGCGTTGCGTCCCGACGTCGAACGCACGAATATTCTCCACCTCGTCTCCGAAGAGGTCCAGCCGGATGGGATCACTCTCACCGGCTGGGAACAGATCGAAAATCCCGCCCCGCGTTGCGAACTCGCCCGCTTCCATGACCGTATCGGTCCGGGTGTAGCCGTTTGCGACCAGCAGTTCGATCAGCATCGCCTGATCGAGACTCTCGCCCGTTTTCACGCTGATGGACTGTCCCCGGAACGCCGAGCGCGGAGGGACGCGCTGGATCAGGCTATGCACGGTCGTCAGAACAATGCGCCGGGCCTTCGTGGGCTCCAGCAGACGACACAGCGTCCCGGCCCGTTCGGCAATCAGAACCGGATTGGGCGAAACGCGGTCATAGGGCAGGCAGTCCCAAGCTGGCAGGCGCAGGACCTCGACTTCCGGCACAAGCCAGGCCAGCATATCGGCCAGCGCAGCCACGGCGGCATCATCGCGCGCAACATGCAGCAGTGGTCCGTCATGCTCGGCAAGGCGCTGGCGAAGAAGAAAGGCCACACTGCCGTCAGGCACGCCCCAGACAGTGGGTCCGAAGGACGTTGTGGACATTTCACGGGTCATGGTTTCGTTTTGTTCCATCCTGCTAATGCCCTATACCTGCCGTTCCATCGCCTGTCAGCCCGAGGAGCACGGGAAGCGCCCGTTGTCACGATGCCGTCCGAACACGTCCCGCCGTCTCTCCCGCACCCTTCCGAACCGGAACAGCTTCCTGAAGCAGGCCGGGATGACCGTCTCGCACCGCTTTTCGCACCGCTGACGAGCCTGCCCGGCATCGGCCCCCGGCACGCCACCCTGCTGGAAAAAATCGCGGGGGGCAGACGCGTGCTGGACCTGCTGTTCACCCTGCCCGAACGGGTCGTTGACCGGCGTATTCTGCGCACAGTCGCGGAAGGACACAATCTCGCCCCCGGCGAAATCCTGACAGCGCATGTGCGGGTCCTCTCCCTGCGCAAGGCCGGCCGCCCCGGACAGCCCTCCATCATCCGTACCGAGGACGACACCGGAAAGCTCGACCTGGTCTTCTTCCAGACGCGCAACATGCCCAGCCCGACCGTCGGTGCCGAACTCCTCGTCTCCGGAAAGACCGGCAGCTTTCAGGGTGATCTGACGATGCCCCAGCCCGACCACGTCGTAAGCTGGGCCAAACGCGACAGCTTCCCCTCGCTCGAACCTGTCTGGCCCCTGACCGCAGGCCTGTTTCCCTATACGGTCCGCAAGGCCATGCGGGCCGCTCTGGCGTTCTTGCCCGACCTTCCGGAATGGCTGGACCAGTCCCTCGTCACCCAGCGGAAATGGCCGTCTTTCACCCAGGCCCTGCGCCTGATGCAGTCTCCCGAGATCATCCCGCCGGAAGTCGCCTGGGAGCCTGTCCGCAACCGCGCCCTGTCCCGCCTCGCCGCTGATGAACTTCTGGCCGATCAGCTTTGTTTCGGCCTTGCACGCCTCAAGGCCCGCGAGAGGCACGGACGCAGCTTTCCCGGCACGGGTGAGCTTCAGGCCGAAATGCTCCAGCGTTTTGGCCACAAGCCGACCCATGCCCAGACGATGGCCATTGCCGAAATCGCCGCTGATCTTTCAGCCCCGGTTCCCATGATGCGTCTGCTTCAGGGCGATGTCGGCGCGGGCAAGACCTTCGTGGCGATGAACGCCATGCTCCAGACCGTCGAGTCCGGGGCGCAGGCCGCGCTGATGGCGCCCACCGAAATCCTCGCTCGCCAGCATTTTGAGACACTCTCCCGTCTCTGCCCGACGGAATGCGTCTATCTGAGCGGCACCATCAAGGGTGCGGCCCGGCGCAAGACACTCGCGGCCATTGCGGACGGAACCGCGAAGATCGTCATTGGTACCCATGCCCTGTTTCAGGATGGCGTAAGCTTCCACGACCTCGGCCTTGCCGTCATCGACGAGCAGCACCGATTCGGCGTCCGTCAGCGCATGAATCTGAGCGCCAAAGGCGAAGCGACCGACATCCTCATCATGACCGCGACCCCCATTCCGCGCACGCTCCAGCTCATGGAATGGGGCGAAATGAGCGTCAGCCGTCTGGATTCCAAGCCTCCCGGCCGTCAGCCGATCCGCACGACCCTGCACAGCATGGAGTCGTTCGACAGCGTGCTTGCCGGTATCAGCCGGGCGATCCGCGACGGCGTGCAGGTTTTCTGGGTCTGTCCCCTTATCGAGAACAGCGAAACGCAGGCCGCCGCAGCCGCGGAGGAGCGCTGGGCGTCTCTGGAGCAGCGCTTTGAGGGGCTGGTCGGCCTCGCTCACGGCAAGCAGGACATCACCGTCAGACAGGACGCACTGGACACGTTCCGTCTGGGCAAAACGCGACTGCTCGTTGCCACAACGGTCATCGAAGTCGGCGTGGACATCCCTGCCGCTTCCGTCATGGTCATCGAACATGCCGAGCGTTTTGGCCTGGCGCAGCTTCACCAGCTTCGCGGGCGCGTGGGACGCGGCTCGAAACAGTCGTTCTGCCTCCTGCTCCATGAACGGGCGGCGACGCCGACCGCCGTCCGGCGTCTCAGCCTTCTGCGGGATACGAATGACGGCTTTCTGATCGCCGACGAGGATTACAGGATCCGCGGCGGCGGGGACATCGCCGGAGACAGGCAGTCCGGTCTCCCCGGCTTCCGTCTGGCGCAGGGTGCACGTCTGGCCCTGCTCCTGACCGCCATGCAGCAGGATAGCGAACGTGAAATCGCCCGCAATCCGCATCTGCAAGGTCCACGGGGCCACGCACTCAGACTTCTTCTGGAAATATTTGACCGAAATGATACGGACAGACTTCTGATTTCCGGTTAGACAGAAAAGTTCCCACGGATATAATGCTGGTACTTAATTAATAATGCAGTCAACTGAATTTCATGGAGTACACGAGTGATGAGCAGTCCTGCCAGAGACGCTCAGAAAGAGACTGACCACGAATACTCTGGCACCTCTTCGGATCGCCGATCCCTGCTCTTTCGTCTGCTTCTGCCCGCGACGGGCGCATCAGCAGTCGCATTGCTGGACATCTCCGCGAGCGGCATACCGGATATTCTCTACTCCGTCGGCCCACTTCCGGCCATATTGCACAAGGTTGAGACGGGAAAGCTCATCCGCATGGCGGAGCAGGAACGGAATGGAGAAAGCTCGTTTTCCTGCCCGTATCTTGAGGATTACGCCCTCATCGGATGCCCCGTTCCGTCAGGATCAGTGGAGGGCGGAACCAGACTTTTTCTCATCGCCCTGCGCCCCTCGGGCAAACATTTTGCAGTACCGGCTGGCTGCGTCCTGCGGGACGTCGCAGGGCAGCTTGCAGACGACTCCACGGAATATCCGGAAAAATCAGCACTGCCGGACCGCGAGGAAAGCCTTCGTGTCCTGCACCAGTTCATCGAACGGACGGGCAAGCTCTCACGGCGGGCCGTTTTCAGCCTGATCCATCTTAATCTCGATCATCTCTCGCTGATCAACGACCGTTACGGCTGGGACACGGCTGACCTGATTCTCGCGGAAATGATCCGTCGCCTCAGATCTGTCCTGCCGGAAGGGTGCTTCCTGAGCTCGATTGGTGGCGGTCATTTCATGGTCCTGACCCCTCCGGGCACCACAGCAGTCACGACACGTTCTCTGGTCAACGCGATCCTGCAGATCTCCAGCACGCCGGTATCGCTGGATATGGGAGCCGTTCCCTTCTCGATCTCGGCAGGCTGGAGCGTCTACCCGCAGGACGCCGGGGATGCGAACCAGCTGATCCTTGCCGCGCGCGCCGCACTCACCGAAGCCAATCGCACAGGTGGTGGCCACGAGCGTCGCGCCAATGCGGAACTCACCAACGCCTATGCCATCACGTCCAATCTTGAGCAGGATCTTCTCAAGGCTGTGGAAGACGACGCCCTTTTCCTGAAATGGATGCCAATCGTCGATACGGATTCCCAGAAAATCATCGGACATGAAGCGCTTCTGCGCTGGACCCGTCCCGGTCATGGCGAAGTCGCTCCCAACCTCTTCATCCGCTACGCGGAGGAAGTCGGCATGATCGAGGCGCTGGACAGCTGGAGTCTGCGCAATGCCTGCCTGGCCGCCCTTCGATGGCCTACTCCGCTGCGGGTCTGCGTGAATGTCTCGCCGGTCTGGCTGGTCAACGAACGACTTGCGCCCCTCGTTGATACCGTCCTGACCGAAACCGGCCTTCCGCCCGGGCGCCTGCAGATCGAACTGTCCGAATGCAGGCCATTCGGCCCGTCTGACATCGCGTTTCGTGAACTCTCCCGCGTGCGTGCGCTTGGCGTTCGTCTTGCCATCGACGATTTTGGGGCCGGCTACTCTTCACTGGAGAGACTGCGGATCTACCCTCTGGACCAGATCAAGCTCGACCGGGCTTTCGTCCAGTATCTGGGTGAAGACATGCGCGCCGATGAAATCATGTACGCCATCCTCTCTCTCGCCCGCTCCCTGAACATCACCTGCTGCGCGAAAGGGGTTGAAACGGAGCATCAGATGGCGCTTCTCGATGCCAATGGCTGCGAGGAAGTGCAGGGTTATCTTCTGGGCGCGCCAGTCCGGGACAGTCACGTCCCTCATCTCGCCCAGGCATGAAAAAGGCCGCTTTCTTTCAGGAAAGCGGCCTTCTCAATTCTTCATTCCGCAAAGGTCAGAACTTGACCGAGAGCTTGAGCGATCCGTAGTTGAACAGACCAGCCTTCTGCGTCTGGAACTGGGCTGTCTGCCAGTTCTGGCTGTAGGACAGACGCACGCCGTGCCACATCACGGCGACACCGGCATGGATCTCGCCCACATCCCAGACCTTGTCGACATGAGGCGCGTTGGGACGGACCGTACTGCCCTGAAGCGTCACGTCATATCCCACGGCCTGACCTTCGACACCGCCATAGAAATACCAGGCGAAAGGACGAGTCGCGCGGAACGCATCCGTCCCGTCCAGCCCCGGCCCGATGGTCGAGTTCCCGAAATCACTGTCGAGCCCCTGACCGATGCGGAACGTTGTCGCGACATCCGCATAAGTCCGGTAATCACCCGCAGCACCCGAAATCGCCGGAAGCACGTCGGCATGGATGCCATAGACATTCAGGACAGGCAGACGCCAGATCCGACCGGCCTGGACCTGGAAGATCGGCTGGTTGGCAAGCTGATGCCCCCAACCGGTGCTCGGGGTATCGCTGATGGCTTTGTGAAAGCCGTTCTGGACCTGACGCCCGAGTCCCGCCGGGCCAAGCATACCGAACTGAATACCCATTACGGTCCGGGAAAGATCCGTATCGTTGATGAGGTTCACGGTCCCCAGCAGCAGTCCGGCGTACGGGCGGTCACCCTGCAGCGGGTTGTCGGCCTGGGTATCGCGCGGCGTATCGATGATCTGCTGCAGACCAATACTGATACGCTGCACACCATCACCCATCAGGATGCGGTTCAGCTTCGCGATAGGCCGGGGCAGATTGTCCGTCCCGGATGTCCAGTTAATGCGCAGACCAGACGTATAGTACTGGTCCGAAGTCCCTTTGAGCGTGGAAATGGCATCATTCTCGCCCTGCACAGTCCAGGTTCCGTACGGGTCCTGTAACGGAGTGGCCATGGCAGAAGAAGACAGCGCCAGCACGGCAGTGGCTCCAATGGAAAAAGTCAGTCGGCTTCGCATGGGCACCTCTGTTACGCGCGGGATCCGGGACCACCAAGTACTGGGAAACGTGTGTATGTCATTTCCGCGACCGGAATCAAAGTGTCGACGGGTCTCATCCCAATCTTAAAATTAGCGCGAGTTATGTTTCAGCCCCATATTCCCTGTGGCAGAGAAGGAAAAAAGCGTGCTAGAGATTGCTGCAGGAAAGAAACAGCGTCGTTTTTTTCCAAATTTTTGAAATTACGTCACGACGGGGTCCGCCCTATCATGGCACCCCAGTCTCGGGATTAGACCGTTGAGAAACAACAGAACCGACCGCAGCAGCTTCAACTCACCTCGCCGCGGCGGGTTTGACGACACATACTCGTCCCAGCCGTCCTATGGCGACCGTGGAGGCTTTGGTGGTGGAAATAGTGGCGGCGGTGGCGGTGGCTACGGCGCCCCTCGTCGCAGCAACAGCTTCGTCGCAGCTTCAGGCCCGGAAATCAGCTCCCGCGTGAAGTGGTTCAACACCGAGAAGGGTTTCGGTTTCGTTGAACTGTCCGATGGCTCGGGCGACATCTTCCTCCACGCCAATGCCCTTACCAATGCTGGTGTCAGCAGCGTGAACCCGGGCGCAACCGTTGTGGTCCGTATCGGCCAGGGCCCGAAGGGCCGTCAGGTCGCTGAAGTTCTCTCCGTTGACGAGAGCACGGCAGAAGCACCGCGTCCCCGCGCAGCTTTCGGTGATCAGCCCCGCTTCGGTGGCGCAGCTCGCCCGGGCCGTCCGGCTCCGGACCTGTCCCGCGCTGAAGACATGCGTGGCACGGTCAAGTGGTACAACGCCACGAAGGGCTTCGGCTTCATCACGCCGGAATCCGGTGGCAAGGACATCTTCGTCCACGCTTCCGCTCTCGAGCGTTCGGGCCTGCCCACGCTTGACGAAGGCCAGACGATCAACGTCAAGGTTGTTCAGGGCCAGAAGGGTCCGGAAGCTGCTGAAATCAGCGGTGACTGAACGGCCCGGACTTCGGTCTGAGTAAAGAAAAGCCGCTGCCAGCCTATGCTGCAGCGGCTTTTTTTGATGCGTATTATCTGCCGCCATATAGACAACAAAAAAGGCCGGAAGAATCCGACCTTTCAGGCTTACCGGCGATAAGGCCCGGCTCAGAATTCCTTGCCGCTGTTCCTGACCAGTCGGGCCTTGTCCCGCTTCCAGTCCCGCTCGGCAATCGCGTGCCGTTTGTCTTCCTTGCGCCGCCCCTGACCGAGGCCGAGAGTCACTTTCGCCATTCCACGATCATTGAAGTGAATATCGAGGGGCACCAGGCTGGCGCCGGCCCGACTGACCGCTCCAAGGAAATGGACGATCTGTTTGCGATGCATCAGAAGCTTGCGCGGGGCGCGCGGCTCAAACCGGGAGAGGACACCTCCCTGATATTCCGGAATATAGGAATTGAAGAGCCAGATCTCGCCATCACGTTCGGCGGCATAAGCTTCCGTTATAGTCGCACGCCCGAGGCGAAGGCTTTTCACCTCCGGCCCCTTCAGAACGATTCCGGCTTCTGTCGTTTCCAGGATTGTATAGTCGAACCGACCCTTGCGGTTCTGGGCGGCCATGCCATGAGAAATCATGCCGCTCTTGGTTTTTTTCGCCGCCATACCTGCGATCAGTCCAGAAGCTCAAGCGCGCGCAGGGCAGCGTCAACGGCCCGGCGAGTCTCTTCCTGCGGCTCCACCAGAGGCAGGCGCAATGTCGCATCGCACAGACCGAGTCTGGACAGCGCATACTTTACCGGACCGGGATTGCTTTCCATGAACATTGCATCATGCAGCGGCGTCAGGTGATCCTGAATGGCGATCGCATCTTCGATCCGCCCTTCCTGCCAGGCCAGATGCATGTCGGCGCAAAGATGCGGGACGACATTGGACGTCACACCAATGCAGCCGTCACCACCTGCGGCCAGAAATGACAGAACGCTGTTATCGTCACCGGAAAGCTGGTTGAACGGCTTGTCCACGGCGCGACGAATCGCGATCGGCCGGGCCATATTGGCGGTCGCGTCCTTGGTTCCGACGATATTGGGATGCTCTCCCAGTCGCGCCATCGTCGCCACCGAGATATCCACGACGGATCGTCCCGGAATACAATAAAGAAAGAGTGGCAGCGGAGTCGCATCCGCAATCGTCATGAAATGACGGTACAGCCCTTCCTGCGACGGCTTGTTGTAATAGGGCACGACAACCAGAAGGCTGTCCGCCCCGACGGAATGGGCATGTTTTGCCATGAGGACAGCTTCGGACGTGCTGTTGGAACCCGCACCCGCCATCACCCGCACCCGACCATTCGCCGTCTCGACGCAATGCGCGACGACACGACCATGCTCTTCATGGGACAGGGTCGGGCTTTCGCCCGTCGTGCCAGCGGGAATCAGCGCCGTCGTGCCGGCCTCGATCTGACGCTCGATCAGCTTTGCCGAAACGTCGAAATCAATCCGTCCGTCCGTATGCATCGGAGTGACCAGAGCCGTCAGCGACCCCTGATACATGCTCGTGTCAGCCATTGTTCCGCCTTCTGTCATGGGCTCTGCCTGTCCTGCCCTCACGCCCGGCGCGAGAGACTGCTTGGGTAAACACCCAGAATTCTCAGATCGTCACTGACCTGCTCAAGTTCCGCGAGCGCCGCCGCCAGAGGGGCCTGTTCCGGATGTCCCTCGACATCCATCAGGAACTGCGTCGCCGCGAACGAGCCGTCCAGCATATAGCTTTCAATCCGCGTCATGTTGATACCATGCCGGGAAAATCCACCCAATGCCGCATAAAGCGCACCCGGACAGTTCCCGACACGCATCAGCAGCGTTGTCAGCACATCTGTGCGCTCGGGAGAGGGAATGCAAGGTTTGCGGGCCACACGGTAAAAGCGCGTCGTGTTGTGCGAGGCGTCTTCGACATTGCCCCGCAGCACCGTCAGACCGTTCAGTTCCGCCGCCAGAGAGGATGCAATTGCCGCATCTTCCGGACGTCCCCACCGCGCCACCATCTCGGCAGCACCTGCCGTATCGAACTGCACAACCGGCTCCACGCCCAGCTCACTGATCAATTTGCGAACCTGACCCAGCGCAACGGGGTGCGTGTGGATCCGTCGGATATCCCCGATTTTTGCGCCCGGTACGCCCAGAAGGCAGTGTTCGACCCGCTGGAAATATTCCCCGACGATGTGAAGTCCGGCATCAGGCAGCAGGGAGTGGATATCCGGCACACGTCCTGCGAGCGTATTTTCACAAGCCAGCATTGCCTCGTCGGCCCGCCCGTCATGTACGGCGTCGATCGCATCGGCGAATGTCGGGCACGGCAGCGTGGTCCAGCCCGGGCGTGCCTGACGGCAGGCCAGATCGGAATAGGCGCCGGGACGGCCCTGAAATGCAATAACCGGCATCAGACCAAACCTCTGACATGTTCAAGATCAGCAGGCGTATCCACGCCCTGAGGCGCGTGGTCAATCCTCGCACAGCCAATCGTCATACCGACTTCCAGTGCGCGCAGCTGTTCCAGACTTTCCCGGCGTTCCAGCGCGGATGGTGCAAGGGTTACGAAACGCTCCAGCGCAGCCCGCCTCCATGCGTATACGCCAACATGGTGCCAGTGCGGCCCGGGTCCCCACGGAATGGGCAGTCGGGAAAAATACAGGGCCCGTGTCACGTCCCCACCATCAAAGGCACATGCGATCTTCACGACCTGCGAAGCATCACGTTCGGCATCGCTCGTGACAGGAGCGGCCAGTGTTCCAATATCGATCGCCGGGTCTTCCAGCGGCTTGAGAACGGCAGTCAGGCTGGACGGCGCAATCAGGGGAAGATCGCCCTGAAGATTAATGACCACATCGTGTTTACCCTCGGGATCCACTTCCGCCAGCGCTGCGTGGACGCGGTCGGATCCGCTCGCCAGATCCGATTCGGTCAGCACGCCCCGTACGCCGGGAATGTCTTTGACGGCCTCAAGGATCTCTTCGTCACCTGCTGCCACGACCACCGGCCCGACCTGCGCGGCGAGGGCCTGATGGACGACGCGGACAATCATGGGAATGCCCCCGATATCAGCGAGGGGCTTGCGCGGCAGGCGGGTCGAAGCAAGTCTGGAGGGAATGACGATGATCGGATGCATGGCCCCTCTGATGCCGCCCGCCAGAACGGGCGTCAATCTCATGCCATGCTCCTGGGACGGGAATAGACGAAAATCATGACTGAAACGGTTCTGCAGACTGCCATTGAAACGGCAACGGCCTGTGCGGACATTGCCCGCAGGACCGTCCTGCCCCATTTCCGGACGTCTCTTCGTGCGGACGCCAAATCCGACGACAGCCCTGTCACGATTGCGGACCGTCAGGCCGAACAGGCCATGCGCAGCATTCTTGAAGCGCGCCTGCCGGAGCACGCCATTCTCGGTGAAGAAGCCGGCATGAGTGGCGCCAGCAGCGACTGGCTCTGGGTTCTTGATCCCATTGATGGCACCCGCGCCTTCCTGACGGGCCGCCCCACTTTCGGGACGCTCATCGCTCTTTTTCACAAGGGTCGTCCCGTTCTGGGGCTGATTGATCAGCCCGTGACCGGTGAGCGCTGGATTGGCGTTTCGGGACGTCCAACCCTTTTCCAGTCCGACCGCCTTCCCGGCACCATCGGAACGCGCGCCTGCCCGGCAGCAGCCGAAGCGGAACTATCCTGCACGGCCCCCGAAATCATGACCGCGGAACACGCCCCGCGTTTCGCCAATCTGCAGAAACATACCCGCCGCACGTCATGGGGCGGAGACTGCTATGCCTATGGCCTCCTTGCCCTCGGCCAGATCGACGTCATTGCGGAATGCACCATGAAACCCTGGGACTGGGGCGCACTTGTGCCGGTTGTGGAAGGTGCAGGTGGCCGCATCACGGACTGGCAGGGCAACCCCCTTACGCTTGAGAGCGACGGCACCGTCCTGGCCTGCGGAGACGCAACCCTGCTTCCCGAGATCGTCCGCCACCTTTCCTGAACCCCGCCAATCGGCTAGGGAGGGGGCCCCGGCGAACGTGGCGGCAGACATGAGCCGGGACCGGTCTGGTCACGGCCAGATCTGATGGAACCAGTTTGAATTGAAACCGGAGCCTTCCGGTTCATGACCGGGACGGATTTATGGAAACGCAGTTCTCTCTCCCCAAGAACAAGATCCGCATTCTTCTTCTGGAAGGCATTCACGAAAGCGCCGCCTCCCATTTCGCCGACGAGGGCTACGCTGAGGTGACGCGCGTCAAGGGTGCGCTCGAAGGCGACGCGCTCAAGGAAGCCCTCCACGGCGTCCATATGGTCGGCATTCGCAGCCGGACGCAGCTCACAAGCGAAGTCCTTGAAGCCGCGGACCGCCTCATGGCAATCGGCTGCTTCTGCATCGGCACGAATCAGGTCGATCTGAACGCAGCCCGCATGCTCGGCATTCCAGTCTTCAACGCGCCGTTCAGCAACACCCGTTCCGTGGCCGAACTGGTCATGGGTGAAGTGGTCATGCTGCTGCGCCGCATTCCGTCGCGTTCGGAAGCCTGCCACAAGGGCGGCTGGGACAAATCGGCCACCAATGCCTGGGAAGTCCGCGGCAAAACGCTCGGTATCGTCGGTTACGGCTCCATTGGCTCGCAGCTTTCCGTGCTGGCCGAGGCCTTTGGCATGCGCGTCCTGTATTTCGACGTGATGCCACGCCTGCCGCATGGCAATGCCATCGCCGTGTCCACCCTGCATGATCTGCTCGCGCAGTCGGACATCGTCAGTCTGCATGTGCCCCAGACGCCGGAAACCGATTTGCTGATCGGCGAGACGGAAATCCGGGCGATGAAGCCCAATTCCATCCTGCTCAACAACGCGCGCGGCAATGTCGTGGATCTTGAAGCCCTCGCCTCGGCGCTGAAAGACGGTCATCTGATGGGTGCGGGCGTGGACGTGTTCCCCGTCGAGCCCAAGAAGGCTGGCGAAGAATTCAAATCCCCGCTTCAGGGCCTCGAAAACGTCATCCTGACGCCGCATATCGGCGGTTCCACGATGGAGGCGCAGGAGCGCATTGGCGTTGAAGTCGCCCGCAAGCTGGTCGATTATTCAGACGTCGGCTCCACGATCGGGTCCGTCAATTTCCCCAGCGTCCAGCTTCCCGAGCGCCCGCGTGGCACGCGCTTCATGCATGTCCATGCCAACCGTCCCGGCATCATGCGCCAGATCAACGATCTGTTCGCCGCCCAGAACTGCAACGTGACGGCCCAGTACCTCCAGACGGATGGCGAAGTCGGTTACGTCGTCGTCGAAGCCGAGTCGGAAGGCCCGGACATGGACACGACGCTGCTGGATGGTCTCAAGGCTCTCGATGGCACGCTGCGAGCCCGCCTGCTGTATCAGCGCTCCTGAAGCGCTTTCCGTTAACCATCGGTAAATAATTCCGGGCTAGGATTTGTCTCATGACGAGTCCCAGCCCGCATGCCCCCACCCTCGCCCGCATCCAGAGCTTTGCCTTCTCTGGTATTGAAGCCGTCCCGGTGACGGTCGAGGTTCAGGTCTCCAGCGGACTTCCGGCATTTCTCGTCGTGGGGCTGGCGGACAAATCCGTCGGGGAAGCCCGCGAACGTGTCCGTGCCGCGCTGACAGCCATGGGGCTGGCGCTTCCCCCGAAACGCATCCTCGTCAATCTCGTGCCGGCCGACCTTCTCAAGGAAGGCGCGCATTTCGACCTCCCCATCGCGCTCGGCTTGCTCTGCGCCATGGGTATCCTGTCCTTTGAGGCGGTCTCGGCCTATGCCGCTGTCGGCGAGCTTTCACTGGATGGCCGGATCAATCCCGTCGCAGGCGTTCTTTCAGCCGCGATTGGTGCCGTTGCAGACGAACTCGGGCTGATCTGCCCGGCCGCGCAGGCTCTGGAAGCCCGCTGGGGCAATGACAGCACAGATGTTCTCGGGGCCCCCACGCTCGCAGCCCTCGTTTCCCATTTTCAGGGGCAGCAGATCCTGTCTCCGGCTCCACTTCCAACAGAACATGTCATCGAATACGGTCCCGATCTCGCGGACGTCAAAGGAATGGCGATCGGAAGACGCGCTCTGGAAATTGCCGCAGCAGGCGCTCATTCGATGCTCATGAGCGGGCCGCCCGGCGCCGGAAAATCCATGCTCGCCAGCCGTCTGCCCGGTATTCTTCCGAACCTGACCCGCGAAGAGGCACTGGAAACGAGCCGGATTCACAGTGTGTCGGGCCTTTTGCAGAACGGAAGGCTGGTGGTGCGACCGCCCTATCGTGCCCCGCATCACAGCGCGAGCCTTCCGGCCATCGTCGGTGGCGGCGCAAAAGCGCGGCCCGGCGAAGTCAGCCTTGCCAATAATGGCGTCCTGTTCCTCGACGAGCTTCCGGAGTTTTCACGATCCTGTCTGGAATCCCTGCGCCAGCCTATCGAAACCGGCAGTATTTCCATCGCGCGCGCGGCCCATCACACGACTTACCCCGCACGTTTCCAGTTCATTGGCGCCATGAACCCGTGCCGCTGCGGATATCTGGGGGATCTGGAACGGAGTTGCCGCAAGGCCCCGCGCTGCGGCGAGGACTATACGGCCAAGATTTCCGGCCCGATGCTCGACCGCATGGATCTGTGCGTGCAGATCGAGCCGCTTTCTCCGATCGACATCAGCCGCGCCCCGAAAGGTGAATGCAGCGCCGCCGTTCGTGCCCGCGTGGAAACTGCCCGCAAACGCCAGATCGACCGTCAGGGCGTTCCCAATTCGCAGGTCCCCCCGGACCAGTTGGAGATGGACGATGATGCCCGTTCTCTCGCTGAACAGGCTGCGGAAAAGCTGCGCCTGTCCAATCGCGGTATCACACGCCTGATCCGCGTCTCCCGCACCGTTGCCGATCTGGAAGGCACGCAGAGCATCCAGCGCCATCACGTCGCCGAAGCCCTGACCTTCCGCCGTCGTTAAGGTTCAGAACTGAAGGCCGTCCAGCCCGCGCGCCAGATCGGTTTTCAGATCCTCAACGTCTTCCAGCCCGATATGCAGGCGGAATGTCGCGGATGTCGGGCCACCCTCACCCGTCACGCGCCGGACATGCCCAGTCGTCGGCAGGACCAGACTTTCATACCCGCCCCAGGACGCGCCGATCCCGAACAGGCTTAGTCCGTCGATCATGCGCTCGGTCGCTTCCACTGAGATTTCGGGCTGAAGCTCTACCCCGAACAAACCGCAGGCTCCCGTAAAGTCGCGTTTCCAGAACTCATGTCCCGGGCAGTCTTCCAGCGCCGGATGCAGGACGCGCGCGACCTCGGGCCGCGTTTTCAGCCATTGCGCGATCTCCAGCGCCGAACGGGACTGATGCGCCAGCCGCACCCCCATCGTCCGCAGGCCGCGCAATGTCAGCCAGCAGTCATCCGGCCCCGCACACTGCCCAAGCTGAATCGCGGCATCACGCAGTGTTTTCCAGTGTGCTTCGTCATTGACCGTGACCGATCCCATAATGACATCCGAATGCCCAGCGGGATATTTCGTCAGAGCCTGGATCGACACATCCACGCCATGCACGAAAGGCTGGAACACGCCGATCCCCCAGGTGTTGTCCAGCATCAGCAACGCACCAGCTTCGTGCGCCACATCCGCCAGCATGGGCACGTCCTGCACTTCAAACGTATGGCTCCCCGGGCTTTCAGCGAACAGGACCTTCGTCTCGGGCCGCACGAGCGCCGCGATCTCGGCGCGCGATGCCATGGGGGGATAATACGTTGTCACCACGCCCAGCCGCTGAAGCATCGTGCCTGCAAACCGGCGCGTGGGGCCGTAAACCGAGTCGGGCAGCAGCAGATGGTCTCCGCAGCCAAGAAACGCCAGCAGGGGCATCGTGCAGGCCGCCAGACCCGAATTGACGACCTGTGTATGTGTCCCGCCATCGATCAGGCTGAGCATTTCCTCAAGCTGGTGCTGGATCGGCGATCCCATCGCCCCATACACCACCTTGTGAGCATGACTTCGGCCATCCGTCCGGTTCATGGCTTCAAGTGTCGGGAACAGGACTGTCGAGCCACGACTGACGGGCGCATTCACGAATTCTCCCGTTTCCGGAAGATCATGCGAGCGCCCCTCGCGCACCAGCATGGAACCCATCCGGCTCCAGCCCGCGCTTACCCGCTTTTCCAGATCGTTCATGCTCATGCCTCTCCCGTCACAACCGGGGCATCTGGGTCACTGCCCCATTCCGCCCAGGATCCATCATACAAGGCCGCGTCGCCATACCCCGCGATCGCCAGCGCTGCCACGATCGTCGCTGCCGTCAGGCCAGATCCGCAGCTTGCGATCACCGAACGTCCTGTCGCGGCCGCCAGAATCTTCTTCAGCTCCGCTACCGGTAGAAAACAGCCATTTCCATCCATAAGCCGGGCCCAGTCCATGCTCTGCGCGCCCGGCATGTGGCCGCCGCGCACGCCCGGCCGAGGCTCCGGCACTGTCGCGGTAAATCGCCCCCCACTTCTGGCATCCAGCACCAGAGCATCCGCCCGCTCCAGCGCCTGATGCACATCCCCCGAACCCGCGAGCAGCCCATAACGGGGCCGGGGCCGAAAAACCGCAGGCGCAATTGCGGAAGACGGACCGCTTTCAACCGGACCACCTGCCTTTACCCAGGCCTCAAGACCGCCATCCAGAATCCGTGCGTTCCGATGCCCGAACAGCCGTGCCAGCCACCAGCCACGGCATGCGCCAACACTTCCACGCCCGTCATAGAACACGACCGGCATGTCCTCGCTCACCCCGAGCGCCCCCATCAGGCGCGCAAACCGTGCCGCTCCCGGCACCGCATGGGGGAGCGGGCTTTCCGGATCGGCGAAAACATCGATATCGAATCGCTGTGCGTCAGGCAGATGGCGTTCAGCGAACGCGGCATCGGGGTCGCCCTTCTGCCCGGGCAAAAGCACGCTGGCATCAAGGGGAATGAACCGGCCAACCTCTGGGATCAGGGTTGCGGCATCAACAAGTGGCGAGATCGTCATGTCCTCACCATAGGTCGAGGGATGCGCCCGGCGCCAGAGCGTGCCAATGTATCAATCCATGAACACGCAGCCCAAAGAGTCATGCCAGCCCGGGCGTCCGTCCCGCTCCAGTCAGGAGAACGAAGCCGCATGACGACCGAGCGGATTCTCCTCGGCCTCATCCTGGCCGGTATTGCCTATGGGTGCGGCATCATCCTGTGGCCGTTCCTCTCGGCCATTCTGTGGGCCGCGATCCTCGCTTTCACCACATGGCCGATCTACCGCCGCATGCGCAGGCATGTCCGCCCCGTACTGGCCGCGCTCGCCATGATGGCTCTGAGCGCGCTTTTCATCGTCGTCCCTCTGGCCGTCCTGACCAGCGCGGGAATCAGCGACGTTCCTGCCACGATCTCACAGATCGATGCTTTGATCCTGCATGTCACCAGCGCCAATCCGCCACCCGCATGGATGAGCCGCATCCCGATGGCGGGTCCCCATCTCGTGGAGGCCTGGCACCATTTCAGTCATGATATCGGTGCCTTCGCGACCGAGGTTCTGCGCCCCTATGCAGGGCAGATCGCGCATGTGACCCTGACGGTTCTTCTGCGCCTCGCAGGCGGCCTCGCCGAACTTGTCATGGCGCTGTTTGTGGCGTTCTTCCTGTGGCTCAACGGGGATACACTTGGTCATACCATCAGCGCCCTGATCGACCGCATCGCAGGCCCCCACACCACGCCGCGCCTCATCAACATCATCGGCCGTACGGTCCGTGGCACGGTCTACGGCATTCTCGGCACCGCCCTGATCCAAGGCGTCCTCACGGGGATCGGCCTCATGCTGGCGGGTGTTCCTTCGCCGGTTCTGCTGGCGGGCATCACCGCCTTCGTGGCCGTTTTCCCCATCGGCGCGCCTCTGGTCTGGGTTCCGGCCGCCATCTGGCTGGGTATGACCCACCATTTCGGCCACGGGCTGTTTCTTGCCATCTACGGCATTCTCATCATTTCCGGGGCGGATCACGTCATCCGCCCGGCCTTCATCGCCCGTGGCGCACAACTGCCCTATCTGCTGACTGTCCTTGGTGTTCTGGGCGGCATCGTGACTTTTGGCGGCGTGGGCATCTTCCTCGGGCCCGTCCTGCTGGCCGTTGGTTACACCCTGACCAGTGAATTTGCCGCGGGTCCCAATCACCGTGAACGCAATCCCCTCTACCTGCCGGAGCCTCCGAAATGACAATGTCCCTTCTGTCCGGAGCCTCCTTCAAGATCCTGAGCTGGAATCTCTACCGCTGGGAAGGCGCATCACTCGAAGACGTCCTGACCGTCATCCGTGCGGAAAATCCCGATATCGTCGTCATGCAGGAAGCGCAGGAGGCCGTGGACGAACTCCCCGAAATCCTCGGCGGTTATTACGACCGCATTCCGCTTCCCGGCCGGCCACACGGCACTGCCTGCTGGAGCCGTCTGCCGTTTACGCGGCCGCCCTCATTCTGCCGTCTGCCACGCGGTCTGCTGGTCAAACGCACGGCCCAGCTCATTGATTTCGGAAGCTTCTCGCTCGCCAACGTGCATCTGTCGCATGGTCAGATCCTAAACCGCCGGCAGTTGCGCAGCATCAGCACCAACATGCGCCACCGCGCGGTCATCATGGGGGACTTCAATCTGGTCGGGCCTGTCCTGCTTCCGGGCTTTCTGGATGTCGGGCCACAGGAAAAAACGCACCGGATGCTGAACCGTGTCCCGCTGAGGCTGGATCGCTGCCTCGTGCGCGGCCTCTCCCGCATGGAAGCGCGCGCTCTGCCGCGCTTTGGCTCCGATCATCGCCCCATCTGCGTCACGCTTCGACTGGGCGCCTAAGGCCCTCACAGATAGGGCAGCAAAAGCCTGATCGCCGAATTACGCATCCGGATCAGGAACGGCTTACTGTCCAGATCATGATGGGTCAGCCGGTTGCGGCGATGCGTCTGCATGAACGTGGACAGCTCTTTCGCCACGCCGGTGTCATAAATTTCCAGATTGATTTCGAAGTTCAGACGCAGGGAGCGCATGTCGATATTGGCACTTCCCACGAAGCTCCATTCATCGTCCACGACCATCAACTTGGAGTGATTGAACGGGGGATCGGCCATCCAGACCCTGCAACCCGCATCCAGAAACGGCCGCAGATTGGCATCCCGGGCATGATCGATCAGCGCGTGATTGCTGCTTCTGGGCACGACGATATCAATCACCACGCCGCGTAATGCCGCGAGAATAAGCTCTGTTGAAAAGCGGTCATCCGGCAGGAAATAGGGCGTCATGACCCAGATATGCTTTCGGGCCAGCGCAAAGGCCTGCAACATCCCGTATTCGATCTTTTCCAGATCCGTATCCGGCCCGGACGTGACGATCCGCATCGGAACGTCGCCCACCGGGGACGGCTCGGGGAGGTAACACTCGCCTTCCAGCTCTTCGCCGGTCGTGAACGACCAGTCCCAGGCGAACGCCACGGCAAGCTGGTGCACGATCGGTCCCTGAAGGCGGAAATGCGTGTCCGCCACCGGCAGCTTCGTCCGCAGGCGGAGCATGTTCTCCTCGCCGATATTCAGGCCGCCCATGAAGCCGACGGTCCCGTCCACCACAAGGATCTTGCGGTGATTGCGCAGATTGATAAACGGCATGCGCCAGGGCCAGACCGAGTGCATGAACCGTGCGCAGGCCACGCCCTCATGCCGCAGACGGCGCTCGATCCCACAGCGGAAATATCCACTCCCGATTCCGTCCACCAGCACGCGCACCTCGACCCCGCGACGTTTCGCGGCCACCAGCGCCTCGGCAAAGCGCTGCCCGACCTCGTCATCGCGGAAAATATAGGAGCACAGGATGATGGACGTCTTCGCCTGCCCGATCGTATCCAGCATGACCGGATAGGCATTGTCCCCGTCATGCAGACAGGTGATCGAATTGCCGCGCATTAGCGGCCGTTCCGTCAGACGTCCCAGCATTTTTGAAAGCGGCACGAGATCACCATCGACCGTCTGCCGGTACTGCGCCAGCGGATCGCGTCCTTCCCACAAATGCCGGTTCACCATTTTCTGCGCCCGGCGGCGGACGCGGTTGATGCCGAACATCAGATACAGCACCGTTCCCATCAGCGGCGCGATCCAGCAGATGCCGATCCACGCCGTACAGGAGACCGTATCGCGCTTGTGCACCAGCGCATGAACCGTCACGAACAATGGCAGAGCCCAGCGCAGGATCTGCACAAGAATATGGAAAACGGTCCAGTGCGTCATAAATCTCCCTGCGACAGGCCTCCTGTGCTGCAAACAGCACATCAGCCCCCGAATATGTTCCCGTCATCCTTTCGCAAAGATGGAGGATGCGCCAGCCCCCGTCCTTGCGATAGGATCATCTTCCGGCCCCGTCTTTACGAAAAAGGAGAGCGTCTCATGCAGCACCGTCCACAGCTCTTCTACACGACGGCTCCGGCCCCGTGCCCCTACCTGCCCGACCGCACCGAACGCAAGGTCCTGACAGAACTCGCGGGGCCCGAGGCCGTGGCCCTGCACAACCGCCTGTCGCAGGCCGGGTTCCGTCGCAGCCATGCCATCGCCTATGCGCCCGTCTGCGTCGGCTGCCGCGCCTGCACGCCCATGCGTATCCCGGCCGCGACCTTTGCGCCCACGCGCACCCAGAAGAAAGTCCGCAGCCGTCACGCGGATCTTGTGGTGAACATTGTCGCACCGGTCCCCACGGACGAGCAGTTCCGGCTGTTCGAAATGTATCAGGCCGTCCGTCATCCCGATGGCGACATGGCCCATATGTGCTGGCGCGATTATGCCGAGCTGATCGCCAATACGCCGGTCGAGACGTTTCTGGCGGAGTTCCGCCGTCCCGATGGCACACTCGTCTGCGTCAGCCTGATCGACCGTCTCTCGGATGGTCTGTCAGCCGTTTACACGTTCTATGACGTCAACGACCTGACAGCCTCATGGGGCACGTTCTCGATCCTGTGGCTGATCGAAGAGACCGCCCGCATGGGGCTGGAGCACCTGTATCTGGGGTATTACGTCCCCGGCAGCCCGAAGATGGCCTACAAGGCCGCCTTCGGGCCTACCGAGGTTTTCCGGGAGGGTCACTGGAGCCTTTTGCCGGAACAGCTCCCTGCCTGAACAGGGAGCATTCCGCTTCAGCTCTTGCGCAGCATCCACTGCGGCGCGGCGCGGCCCACAGCGCCACGACGGCCTTCAAGCGGCGTCAGATCAGCCGCAGGCCGGACCCGCTGACCTTCCTGCCACAACAGTCCCTCGGACAGCGTAAGCGTCCGGATATCGCGCAATGTGCTGTCGCCGAGCTTCTGGAACGCCACGCCGGCGCCGCGCGTCATTTCCGGCACCTGCTCCAGCGGGAAAATCAGCGCGCGCTTGTTCTGTCCCAGCGTCAGCACATGCGTGCCACCCACCGGAATACAGGCAAAGACCTCGTCGCCATCCTTGACGTTGAAGACCTGCTTGCCGGTCCGTTTTTCCGCGACAAGCCCCGCTTCGGAGACGATCATGCCGCGTCCAGATGCAGACGCGATCAGGCGACGCCCTTCGTCCGAAACCGGGAAGAACGTTACGATCCGGTCTTCCTGCGGCACATCCACCACGGTCCGGAACGGCTGCCCGAACCCGCGTCCTCGCGGCAAATCAGCCACCTTGATGGTGTAGGCCTTGCCGCTGGTGGAAATCAGGCACAGCCGGTCCGTGCTCTGGCATTCCACCGAAAGCCAGGCCTCGTCGCCTTCCTTGAAGCGGTGTCCCTGCGGATCAAGCCCATGGCCCTTCATGGCGCGGATCCATCCCTCGCGGGACAGCAGAACCGTCAGCGGCTCCCGATCGATTTCCAGCGCCGCGGAAATGTCCACAGGTTCCGGCGCCGCTGCAATCAGCGTCCGCCGGTCCCCAAGCGGGCCGGAGCCGAACTTCTTGATGGTGCCGTCCAGATCCTTGCAGATCCGCGTCCAGCGCCGCCGCTCCGAACCGAGCAGGGTCTCAAGCCCTTTCTGCTCGTCCGCCAGCTTGTCCCGCTCGCGCCGGATTTCCATTTCCTCAAGCCTCCGCAGAGAGCGCAGACGCATGTTCAGCACCGCTTCGGCCTGAACATCTGTCAGGCTGAACGTCGCCATGAGGCTGACCTTGGGCTCGTCCTCCTCACGGATGATGCGGATCACCTCGTCAAGATTCAGATAGACCGCAAGGAAGCCTTCAAGGATTTCCAGCCGCCGCAGCACCGCCGCCAGACGATGGTTGGACCGCCGGACCAGCCCCACATGCACATGATCCAACCAGGCCCGCAGAACCTGCTTCAGCGACAGCACACCCGGAACGCGGTCTCCGCCCAGAACATTCATGTTCAGGCTGAAACGGTTCTCAAGTGCCGTGTTGCGAAAGAGCGTCTCCATCAGGACTTCGGGTTCGACGCCCTTGGTCTTGGGCTCCAGCACGAGACGGATATCGGTCGTGCTTTCGTCGCGCACATCACCCAGAAGCGGCAGTTTGCGCTGTTCCATCAGATCCGCGATCTGCTCGATCAGGCGCGATTTCTGCACCTGATACGGGATCTCGGTCACGATGATCATCCAGGTGCCAAACCGCCCCTGTTCGACCTCCCATTTTGCGCGCGTACGGAAGCTGCCACGCCCTATCTCGTAGGAACGGACAATGGACTCGCGTTCTTCCACCAGAATGCCGCCCGTCGGGAAATCCGGGCCGGGCATCAGATCCACCAGTTCGGCGATCGTCACATCCGGCTTTTCGATCAGGAGCTTCGCGGCACGGCAGATTTCGGCAGCATTATGCGGAGGGATGCTCGTTGCCATCCCCACCGCAATCCCCGCTGCGCCATTGGCCAGCAGGTTCGGGAACGTGCCGGGCAGCACGATCGGTTCGTGATCTTCATTGTCGTAGGTCGCGCGGAAATCGACCGCATCGTCCTGGATCCCGTCCAGCAGCGCCTGCGCGACTTCCGTCAGGCGGCTTTCGGTATATCGCATGGCCGCTGCGCCATCGCCGTCGATGGAGCCGAAATTGCCCTGCCCCTCGACCAGCGGATAGCGGACCGCAAAATCCTGCGCCAGACGCACCAGCGCCTCATATACGGAGGCATCGCCATGCGGATGGAATTTACCGATCACATCACCGACGACACGTGCACACTTTTTAAACCCTGATGTGGGATCAAGGCGTAGCTGCTGCATCGCATAAAGGAGGCGGCGGTGTACCGGCTTCAGGCCATCACGCACGTCCGGAAGGGACCGCGACATGATTGTCGACATCGCATACGCAATATATCGCTCGCTCAGAGCCTCAGCGAGCTTGGTATCCTCGATATGACCAGCCAGATCCGTTCCCATGCATCTCCCCTCTTTCGTGCAGGACTTAGACACTGGCGTGCCGTCCTGTCCAGCGCTCTCCTTATTGGCACGGCCGCATGCTCACCCTATCGCCCCGTCCAGAAGGCGGAAGGCTCGTTCGCGCTGGCCGGTTTCAGGGCTCATCCCGCCGATACGACCGCACGCTGGGCCATGATGAACCTCCTGCCCCCGAATACCCTGACCTACCGCATGCAGAACGGGCAACCCGTCCTGCTCTACGCCGATCCCATCGCCTGTGGCTGTGTCTATATGGGCGATAAAGCCGCCTATGCCTTTTACAAGGCCAGCCACCCCGTCGATGTCGCGCAGGAACAGCGCATGACCGCCGAGATCAACCAGCATCCCGGCTGGGACTGGTCCGCCTGGGAAAGCACGGCCGATGTGGATGTCGTCAACGGCCTCCGCCCCGGCCCCAGCCACGTCTTCTACTGATCGGGGTCGGCTGACATATCCGACACAGGCTGAAGCCGCTGCACATAATCCACCAGCCGCTCCCGCGCCGCGGGTAACGGCTGGTGTCGCACGCCAAACACCCAGCGTGACAGGAAATGCCCTGTCAGCGTCAGACCGTTTTTCCAGTCTTCGGGTGTTCCGTCCTCAGCTTCATCCGTCATCAGCGATGGCAGAGGCAGCAGCCGGTCCCGCCACTCTCCTGCGGCATCCAGACTCACGGCCCGCCCCGAGCGCGGAGACACATAAGCCAGATTATCCCGCACGCCCGTGACCGCACATTCCGACAGATCCAGCCCATAGCCGAGCCCGGCCAGAAGCTGGCTCTCCCAGCGCAGATAAGCCCCCATGGGCGCAGGCTCCGGCGCAACGCTAATCAGCGTCAGAAGACGAACCAGTCGCATGAAAAGCTCCGGATGCGGCTCTCCCTGCGGTAACGCCCCATCCACCAGCGCACAGGCGCTGCTCACCATTTCAAGCTGCAACGGTGCATCCAGAATACGGCCTGCCACACATTGCACAGGCTCCGCCGTCAGCGTCCCGAGCTGATCCGCAAGCCGCGCCCGCCAGCGTGCCATGACGAGATTGCCGGTCTGCCACAGGGACGCCTGACGACGGGATGCGCCTCCGCGCGCCATGCCATGCGAAACGCCGTGTTCCTCACTGAACAAATGAACGAGTGCGCTTCCCTCGCCATAAGGCCGGACCGACAGAACCAGCGCTGCCGCTTCCCATTCCATTATCGATCCTCTCCCGCCATGTAGCCAGAACGCAAAAAGCCCCTGCACGCCAGAGCGCACAGGGGCCTTTCTACAGACTTTCGATCCTGACCAGAACCGGACAAAACCGGCTCAGGACAGGAACGGAAAACCTTACTTGGTGCCGGCAGCAGCGGCGACTTCAGCAGCGAAGTCGCTCTCTTCCTTCTCGATGCCTTCACCGAGCTGGAAGCGCTCGAAACCAGCCAGCTTTGCGCCGGCCTTCTCGACAACCTTGGACACGCGGCTCTCGCCATCCAGAACCCACACCTGCTCCAGAAGAACGACTTCTTCGTAGAACTTGCGGATACGGCCTTCGACCATCTTCTCGATGATGGCTTCCGGCTTGCCGGATTCACGAGCCTGCTCGATCAGAACAGCGCGCTCACGCTCCAGGGACTCCGGATCGACGCTGGCAACATCCAGGGCAGCCGGACGGGTTGCAGCGACATGCATGCCGATCTGGCGACCCAGCGTCAGCAGGGCGTCGGATTCGGAAGGCGCTTCAAGGGCAGCCAGAACGCCGATCTTGCCAATACCCGGGCGCAGTGCGCTATGGACGTAGCTGGCAACAACGCCGGACTCGACCGAGAGGACCTTGGCGCGACGGATGGACATGTTCTCGCCGATCGTGGCGATCAGGTGCGTCAGTTCGTCAGCGACCGTACGGCCTGACGGAACCTTGGCAGCCTTGATGGCATCCAGATCGTCACCGACTTCGAGAGCAACATGGGCAACCTGCTCAACGAAAGTCTGGAACGCTTCGTTGCGGCCAACGAAGTCCGTCTCGGCGTTCACTTCGACCATGGCGGCGCGGTTCTTGGCGGACACAACGCCGACCAGACCTTCAGCCGTCGTACGGCCGGACTTCTTCGCAGCCTGGGACAGACCCTTCGTGCGCAGCCAGTCGATGGCGGCGTCCATGTCGCCGGCAGCTTCCGTCAGGGCCTTCTTGCAATCCATCATGCCTGCGCCGGTGGCTTCGCGCAGTTCGCGGACCAGGGCTGCTGTGATTTCTGCCATTTATCTCATCCCTTAAAAAAGATCATGCGGCCGGACGAACTCGCCCGGCCGCATGCCATGTTTCAGTTGCCGTTTTCCATGACCGGACCCCGGCAGTCTGTTCAGCCTGCGGAAGCGGGAGCTTCTGCGCCTTCAGCAGCGGCGGCTTCCAGAACAGCCGTCTCAGCCGGCAGTTCCTCAGCAGCACCGATGTCCTGACCCGAAGCAGCCATCTCAGCGGAAATGCCGTCGAGAACCGCACCGGAAACCAGATCGCAATACAGGGTGATGGCGCGGATGGCGTCATCGTTGCCCGGGATCGGATAGGTCACGCCAGCTGGGTTGGAGTTGCTGTCCAGAACGCCGATGACCGGAATGCCAAGCTTCGTGGCTTCTTCGATCGCCAGCTTTTCCTTGTTCGTGTCGATCACGAACAGCAGGTCGGGCAGGCCACCCATTTCCTTGATTCCGCCGAGGGAACGCTCGAGCTTCTCGCGGTCACGCGTGATGTCGAGAACTTCCTTCTTCGTCAGACCAGCCGTGTCACCGGACAGCATGTCGTCGATCTGGCGCAGACGCTTGATGGAACCCGTGATGGTCTTCCAGTTGGTCAGCATGCCGCCGAGCCAGCGGTGGTTGACGTAGTACTGGCCGCAACGCTGTGCAGCTTCAGCAACATGGTCAGCCGCAGCGCGCTTGGTGCCAACGAACAGGACGCGTCCACCGTTGGCGACCGTGTCACGGACAACCTTCAGGGCGCGGTCCAGCATCGGAACCGTCTGCTGCAGATCGATGATGTGAACCTGGTTACGCACACCGAACAGATACGGCGCCATGGCCGGGTTCCAGCGACGGGTGTGGTGACCGAAATGAACGCCGGCTTCAAGGAGCTGGCGCATGGTGAAATCAGGCATTGCCATGATTTAGAATTCCTTGCGTCTGGTTAAACCTCCGCATGGCAACGTCCTGAGATCAGGACACCAGAAAACCCTAGAGCCATGCGTGCGGATTGTTCCCACCCGGAGAAAACCCCGAAGAAGAACGGTCGCGATATGGCGGAAAATGCCCGCAGACGCAAGACCTGTCAGCAGAGTTTCATATAATCGTCCGCGTAATCTCCCGTGCGCCAGTCAGACCTGCTGCGCCTTTTCGACCCCTCGCAAGGTCCGCAAACGCTCGGCCAGGCGCGGTGTTACGCGATAATATCCCGGAATGGAGATCTCCACATCGCGCGTCTCCTCAACGGAAGGAAGCAGCTTCACGCGGCCAAAACCGCCCTGAACTTCTTCCAGAAGAGAGGCAAGATCCGGCAGCGATGCATCTTCCTTCAGCCAGACCCGGATTTCCGAACGTTCGGCAGCCGCCGCGACTTCCAGATCCATAACACTCTGCGCCGTAATCCGCAGCGCATCACCATCAATCTTGAGCTCCGCCGTCACCATAATGGCCTGTCCTGCCACCAGCAGGTCGCGGCATGACGTGAGTGTCTCGGAAAACAGCGTAACTTCACATCCGCCACCGCTATCCGACAGATTGACCCAGGCCATTTTCTTTCCGGTCCGTGTCGGGCGCTCTTTGCGATCCACGACGCAACCTGCGATCTTGACGCGCGTACTCCCTGTTTTTGCAGCATTTTCCAGAGCATTGGACGGTGTTACACCCAGCCTCCTCAGGACGCTCCGATAGGCATCCAGAGGATGGGCGCTCATGTGAAATCCGATGGCTGACGCTTCCAGCGACAGGCGCTCAAAATCAGGCCAGGGGCGCCCTTCATTCAGCCGCAGGATTTCACGCTCCTGACCCGCTCCACCAAACAGTCCGGCCTGACCCATCTGCTGTTCCTGCGCCCGCGCCTGAGCCCGACGCAGCAGAATGTCGGCGCTCGAAAAAACGATGTGCCGGTCCTTGAGAAGACTGTCGAAAGCCCCTGCTTTTGCGAGACTTTCCAGCTGGATCTTGTTTAGGCTCTTTGGGTCGCAACGCTCCGAAAAATCCGTCAGATCCTGAAATGGCCTGTCTCCACGGGAGGCCACAACACTCTGCATGGCCACAGCGCCCACGCGCTTGATGGCCGACAGTGCGTACCGAATACCCTGCCGTCCATCTTCCAGCGTCTCGATCGAGAAATCCGCCAAAGATTTATTGATATCAACGGGTAACACGGGAATTTCCATACGCCGCGCTTCCTGACACAGGGCTGCCAGCTTGTCCGTCTTTTCCCGTGCCAGAGACATGCAGCCTGCGAGGAACGCTACCGGATGGTTCGCCTTCATCCAGGCTGTCTGATAGGACACCAGCGCATAGGCCGCAGCATGTGACTTGTTAAAGCCGTAATCGGCAAAACGAGCCATAAGATCAAAGACTTCGACCGCTTTTTCCTGAGGAATACCCCGTGCCGTGGCGCCCTCGGTAAAGATCGCGCGCTGCTTTTCCATCTCGGCCGCAATTTTCTTGCCCATCGCGCGCCGCAGCAGATCCGCGCCACCCAGACTGTAGCCAGCCATCTTCTGGGCAATCTGCATGACCTGTTCCTGATAGACCATGATGCCATAGGTCTCTTCAAGAATATCGCGGATTTCCTCGTGCGGCGGCTCCCAGGGCTCACCATGCTTGCGGCGGCAGTAATCCGGAATATTGGCCATCGGCCCCGGACGATACAGCGACACACCCGCAATCAGATCTTCTAGCCGGCTGGCTGCCATCTGCTTGAGCATATCGCGCATACCCGCGCCTTCGAACTGGAAGACACCCGCCGTATCGCCCTTGGCCAGCATCTCGAACGTCTTTGCATCATCCAGGGGAATACGTGAGAGATCGACTGTAATGCCTTGTTCTTCAAGGAAATCCAGACCGCGCTTCAGAATAGTGAGCGTTGTCAGACCAAGGAAGTCGAACTTCACCAGCCCGGCCTGCTCAACATATTTCATGTTGTACTGCGTCACGAGCATATCGCTCTTGGGATCTCGATAGAGCGGCACCAGTTCCACCAGTTCGCGATCACCGATCACCACACCCGCAGCATGGGTGGAGGCGTGACGGTACAGGCCTTCGAGCTGCAACGCGATTTCCATGAGACGCTTGAGCGACTCATCGCTGTCCCGCATTTCCTGAAGCCGGGGCTCACCATCGATCGCGTCTGACAGTGAGACAGGCTTGGCCGGATTGTTCGGGATCAGCTCGGCAACACGGTTGACCATGCCATAAGGCAGTCCAAGCACGCGCCCAACATCACGGACAGCCGCCTTGGCCTGAAGCTTTCCGAACGTAATGATCTGCGCCACCCGGCTTCCGCCGTATTCTTCGCGCACATACCGGATCACTTCATCGCGGCGGTCCTGACAGAAATCGATATCGAAATCCGGCATGGAGACACGTTCAGGATTCAGGAACCGCTCGAACAGCAGGCCGAACGGAATGGGATCGATATCCGTAATCGTCAGCGCATACGCCACCAGCGAACCTGCACCTGACCCACGACCCGGCCCAACCGGAATGTCATGTGCTTTTGCCCACTGGATAAAGTCGGCAACGATCAGAAAGTAGCCAGGGAAGCCCATCCCGGCGATGATGTCGAGTTCGACCTGAAGGCGCTCGGAATAAAGCGTGCGCTTTTCCTCGTCCGCGCTGATTGCTTCCAGACGCTTTTCCAGCCCCTCCCAGGCCATCGCCCGCAGCGTCTCTTCTTCCGTCGAGCCTTCACGGACTTTCGGGCAGATCGGCAGGAGCGGCTTGCGCGTGCATGCCGCCACCGCACATTTCTGCGCAATAATCAGCGTGTTGTCACAGGCTTCCGGCAGGTCGTGAAAGACAGCGCGCATTTCCGCGGGCGTCTTGAACCAGGCCTGCGAAGACACATGCCAGCGATCATCTTCCGCGATCGTCCGCCCCTGCGCGATGCAGAGCAGCGCATCATGGGCTTCATGCATTTCGGGCTTGGGAAAGAAACACTCATTGGTCGCTACCAGCGGAATGTCCATCTCATCCGCCATCGGGATCAGGACACTTTCGACTTCCTGCTCCCCCGCCTCTCCAAGGCGGTTCAGTTCAACCGCGATATTTCCCCGGAAGGATTCTTGCAAACGGCTTAGAAGTGCCTGCGCCTCAGACTTCTGTTCTTCGAGGATGAGCTTGTTGATCGGGCCACGATTGCCTCCCGTCAGAAGAAACAGTCCCGCCGCATGCTGACACAGAAAATCGATCGCAATGGACGGATCGGCAGGATCTCCGTTCAGAAAGCCTTCGGACGACAGGATCTGA
>CALFLO010000097.1 GCA_937880175.1 uncultured Gluconobacter sp. | reverse complement strand
TCAGGCCTTCGCGCATGTTGATGAGGCCATGCCCCCAGCGGTTCCAGCAATGGAAGCGTACGCCACCGAGATCATAATATCCCGGACAGTTGAAACGGTCCTGAGCCGTAACGGAACCGGCTTTCAGGGCCGCGAGCGCCACAGCGGGCTTGAACGTGGAGCCAGGCGGGTAGAGACCGGACACCGCCTTGTCCACCAGTGGCGTGCGGGGATCATTCGCCCATTCATTCCACTGCGCGTGACTGACGCCGGAATCAAACAGCGACGGGTCGAACGACGGTGTGCTGACCATCGCCATCACCTCGCCATTGCGGCAATCCATAACTACCGCGCTGGCGACACGGTCCTCTAGGCGGCTGAGCACCTGCTGCTGGAGCACGGAATCCAGCGTCAGGCGCACGTCCTCGCCCTGCTGGCCTTCCACGCGGTCGATCTCGCCGATGACGCGCCCGACCGCGTTGACTTCCATCTCCACGGACCCGGGCTCGCCCCGCAGGGAGGCTTCCTGCGTCTGTTCGATCCCGGCACGTCCGACGCGCATACCCGGCAGCGAGAGCGTCGTGTCCTTAGCCACGTCGTCTTCGTTCGGAGGCGCGACATAGCCCACGATATGGGCCGTCAGATCCTTGAATGGGTAAAGTCGCGTCGATCCCACATCGACCAGCACGCCCGGCAGAGACGGTGCGTTGAGTTCGATCCGCGCCATGTCGTCCCAGGAGAGGAATTCATGCAAGGTGACCGGGACGTATTTATGAACATGGCGCAGATCACGCTCGATACGGGCGCGGTCATGTTCATCCAGCGGGACAATCTGGGAAAAACGCTCGATGACAGCCGGAATATCGGTCGTTTCTTCCGGCATCAGAAGCGCGCGCCAGCTCACCTTGTTGTCCGCCAGCGCCACGCCGAAACGGTCATGGATCGTGCCCCGTGCCGGGGCGAGGAGACGTTTGCTGGTCCGGTTGCGTTCAGCGAGCTGCCGCAGATGCCCGCCATCCACGACCTGCAGGTTGTAAAGCCGCCGCCCCAGGACCCCAAGCACCCCTGCCTGCACCGCCATCACCAGCAGCGCGCGGCGCGTGAAGACACCACGCCCAGAACGCACAGGCTCAGCCTGACGCTTCTGGCGTATCCGCGACCGGAAAGGGGTGTTTCGGGAAAACATCAGGGCAGAAATTCAGGATCCGGAAAAGAAAGCCGCTTTGCATGCGGCGCGCAGAAGACGCTGTCAGGCCTGATCGGGATTGGCAAATGTGCGACGTCCCCAGACAAACAGCGCTGTCAGGCTGGGATAGATACCGATTGTCAGCGCAGCCTGAAAGAGACCAGGCGCAGGAGAAAGCAATGCTACGGCATGCAGGCACACCAGAGCCCACTGAAAAAAAGATGCCAGAACAGCAAAAATGCTGAAAATCAGCCAGCCCGCGATAAAGCCCAGACGCGACAGACCATAGCGCCAGTGATGCGCCACGCCGTAGATCACCAGCAATGACAGCAGCACGGTCCCTGGCGGCCCGAAACTGAAAATCTCCACCACCAGCCCGCACAGGAAAACAGCCAGAGCCGGCATGGAACGCGGCCGGCTATAGGCCCAGAACCAGACCGTACACATCGCAATGCCGAACTGAAGCTGGGCCTGTCCGGGAATGCCGAAAGGCGCGGACAGCAGGATCGCGCAGAACATGACGAACAGGGACGGCATGGCCGCGCGTGCTGCCATATCGAGCGCACGGCGAAAGGTCTGTCTCGGCTCGACAGCGGAATGCAGATGCGGCGTGGAGTTCTCGGCAACCATGGCGCTTACTGCCCTCCCCGGCCCGGCATGTCCGGAAGATTGGGCAGCCATGAAAACGGCAGAGGCCCGGTCAGGGGATTTTGCGGCAGTTTCTTGATCCGCACGCGCCCCGGCGCGTCGGGCGCCTGCGAGTCGTCGTCGCCGTAATCAAACACGCGGACAATATCCAACCGGTCCAGATCCGCATCAGGCACGACGACGGGGCGGTTTGGTGCGCTGTAATGAACCGTGCCGACCGGCAGTCCCGCCGGCATCGTGCTCTGGCCACGGGTTTCCACGCGTTCGCCTTCGACGGGGTGATGGTCCTGCGGATAGAAGATCAGGCGGGGGGATGCGGTATCGTCACCCGCCATGATCGCATCGCCATGCGATGCGGCCAGCGTGACGGGAATACGGCTTGCATCATCATTGATCATCAGGACGCGGACCGTATGCGGCCCGACTTCCGTCACGCGCCCCAGAAGCCCGGCGGCATCCAGCGCGACATCCCCGATCCGCACCTGATGTCCGCTTCCCACATCGAGCAGGACCGCGCGGGAATATGGGCCACCATCGTCCCGCGTCACCCGGCCGGTCACATACTGGGGCACCGTCTCCGGAATCCAGTGCAGGCTTTTTTTAAGACGGCCATTCTCGGCCGCGAGTGCGACGGCAACATCGTACCAGTGACGCAGGGCGCGGTTTTCTTCCCGCAGACGGGAATTTTCCTTCGCCAGATCCGTGGCGCCCCGCAGATCCATCAGCCAGACCGTGACGCGTTCCTGAGGCCAGACCAGACCATGATAGGCCGGTGCCATGAAATCCGTCGCCATCAGGCGCACCCCGTCAACGGCCGGGCGACGGACCAGCCCCAGAAGGACAAGCCCGACCGCCAGCAGGATCAGGATGGGCAGGACGGCCTTTGCAAGCACCTGCCGGGCATGGATGGACAGCATCCGGCGTCAGACAGTCCTCAGTACATGCTGCTCAGAACGCTGCGCAGACGGCGCATTTCCTCAAGCGCACGCCCCGTTCCGAGTGCCACACAGGACAGGGCGTTCTCCGCAACCGTCACGGGCAGACCCGTATACAGACGCAGGACCTCGTCCAGACGGTAGAGCAGCGCACCGCCACCGGACAGGACGATGCCCTTGTCCACGATGTCGGCAGCCAGTTCGGGCGGTGTGTTCTCAAGCGCGGTCGTCACGGCATCGACGATCTGCATGACCGGCTCGGCCAGGCTCTCGGCGATCTGGGCCTGGCTGACGATCACTTCGCGCGGCACACCGTTGATGAGGTCGCGCCCCTTGATCTCCGTCAGGGGACCATCGGGATTGGCGGGATCATCCGGCATCATGGCCGAGCCGAGCTCGATCTTGATGCGCTCTGCCGAGCTCTCGCCAACCAGAAGGTTATAGGTCTTGCGGATATAGGAGATGATGGCTTCGTCCATCTTGTCCCCGCCCACACGCGCCGAGCGCGCATAGACGATGCCGCCGAGGGAAATGACGGCCACTTCCGTCGTGCCACCACCGATATCGACAATCATGCTGCCCGAAGGTTCCGTTACCGGAAGGCCCGCGCCGATGGCTGCCGCCATGGGTTCCTCGATCAGCATAACCTTGCGCGCACCCGCGCTTTCGGCACTTTCCTGAATCGCGCGACGTTCGACAGCCGTGGCACCGGAGGGCACGCAGATAATGATCTGCGGGCTGGCGAAGGCGCGGCGGTTGTGAACCTTGCGGATGAAATGCTTGATCATTTCTTCCGCGACTTCAAAATCCGCGATAACGCCGTCACGCAGCGGACGAATGGCCGTGATGTTTCCCGGCGTACGGCCGACCATCTGCTTGGCTTCGTTACCGACTGCAAGAACCTGTTTCTTGCCACGCACCTCGGCAATCGCCACAACGGAGGGCTCATCGAGGACAATGCCGCGCCCCTTGACATAAACGAGCGTGTTGGCAGTGCCGAGGTCGATGGCCATGTCGGCAGACATGAGACCCAGCAGACGAGAAAACATCCAAAACTCCTGGCGTGGCTCTGTGCGGGGAACAGATGGCGGATTGTGATTGCGGGGCGGCTCCCCGCGGGTGGACTTAACCAGACACGGCAGGTTCAGCAAGGCCCGGAGACTCAATATAATGCGCGCGGTCTTAACAGATCGTACAGATCCCATCCGAGGACATCGAAAAAAATAATCGTGCGCCCCGATCCCGCCACCCTTCTGTCACGTTGTGCGTGTCTAGGTTTGCGAAACCGTTCCTGCCGCTCCGATCACCGGAATGCGGACGGGAACGCCCAACAGGAAGTTTTGTCATGAAGACCTTCACAACACCCCGCTTTCTGGCTGCTCTTGCTCTTTGCGGCGTTGCCCTCACCGGCTGCGGCAGCCCCTATGACAGCGGCTCACGCGCGGGATCCGGCGCCCTGATTGGTGCCGGTGGCGGCGCGGCAATCGGCGCGCTGGCGGGCGGCGGTCAGGGGGCGCTCATCGGCGCCCTTGCCGGCGGCGGTACAGGTGCGGCAGTTGGTGCAGCGACAACGCCCAACCGCCCACGCAACGGATATTGAGCTATAAGCAGCGCTCACACCGTTAGAGACGATCAAGGATTCGGACTATGAGGACCGTTTTTTCCCACTCTGCCCTGCGCTGCACCGCGCTGGTCGGGGCATTCGCCACAGTCATGGCTCTGGGTGGATGCGAAGGGAATTATGACCCCGGCTCACGCGCTCTGGGCGGCGGCCTTCTGGGCGGCGGGACGGGCGCGGCGATCGGCGCGCTTGCCGGTGGTGGCCGGGGTGCCGCGATCGGCGCTCTGGCGGGTGGCGTTCTGGGCGCCGGCGCAGGTGCCGTGACCACACCCAACCGTCCCGGCTATCAGAGCGGCTACGGCAATGGCCAGCAGCAGGGCTATTACAACAATCAGCAAGGTGGCTACCAGCAGCAGGGTCAGTACATGCAGCCGCAGTACCAGTGCCCGCCCGGCACCACCTGCCAGCAGCCCCAGTATCAGTGTCCGCCGAACACGAACTGCCAGTATCCGGCGAACAGCTATCCGCCCAACAGCGGTTATTCACAGCAGGGCGGCTACCAGCAGCCCCAGCCTCAGAACTATCAGGGCGGGTACGGCTACTGAGCCGTCCCCTTCCCAACCATCGGTCTCAGATCATTCTCAGACCGATGATCGCCAGGAGGATGCCCAGAAACCATCTCTGCGCATCCTCCGGCAGACGTCCGGCCAGCAGCGTCCCCAGCAGGATGCCCGGAATGGACCCCATAAGAAGCTCCACCAGCACAACGGTATCGACTGCACCCTGAAGCCAGTGGCCACCGCCAGCCAGAAGCGCCAGCGGAACGGCATGGGCGATATCCGTCGCCACCAGCACCCGGGTGCTGACGCGGGGATACAGAACGGTCAGCGCAGCCATACCAATGGCCCCGGCTCCGACCGATGACAGCGTCACCAGCGTTCCAAGAACAACACCCAGAACAACCGTCAGGATATCAACAGTCTGCGGGCGAAGCGTCCCGGCATTGCTGGACCATTTCTGCAGCCAGGGTTTGAACAGGATGGCTGGCACCGTCAGCAGAAGTGCCACGCCCAGAACTTCGGTAATGAGTTTCGAGATAAACGGACTCGGGCCGAAATGGCGCAAAAAGATCAGGCACAAAAGCCCGGCCGGAAGGCTGCCCGCCATCTGGAGAAGAACGATCCTCCAACGTACAACGCCGTGATGACGATTGAGGGCCGTCCCGAAGATCTTGGTGATGGCGGCATACAGAAGATCCGTGCCCACAGCCGACTGCGGTTTGACGCCAAAAAGTAGGATCAGCAACGGCGTCATTAGGGAGCCGCCACCCACGCCGGTCATCCCGACCAGAAAACCAACCAGCAGTCCCGAAAGCGTATAGAGCCATGAATGCGGCATGACGGTCCCTTATCCCACAGATAAGGGAACCATACTGATCGTGTTATGTTTGTCTACTTCTTATATAAACTATATATTTTAGTTGTTTATGCCTGTGTCAAAAAACAGGCCCGCAGGTTTCCCCGCAGACCTGTTTCTGAAAAAGCCCTCTTCCGGGCAGATTAGGAAAGCGCTTCCGGCTCCGTCCGCTCACGCTTGGTCAGCAGCTTGTTCAACGCATGGATATAGGCGCGAACAGCGGACACAACCGTGTCGGCATCGGCACCCTGCCCGTCCACGAGCTTGCCGTTTTCCTGCAGACGCACCGTCGTGCGGGCCTGTGCGTCCGTTCCTTCGGTGACGTTGGCAACAGAGAACAGGGCCAGTTCGGCGGTATGCGGGAACGCTTCCCCAATGGCACGGAACGCGGCATCAACCGGCCCGTTGCCACTGACCGCGGCATACTGGATGGCACCATCGACGCTGATTTCGAGCTTCGCGTGAGACTTCTGCTTCGTGCCGGATGCCAGTTCCAGCGAAATCAGGTGAACACGCTCGTGATCGCGGCTCTCGTCATCGACGAGTGCACGGAGATCGTCGTCGAACACGACCTTCTTGCTGTCGGCCAGATCCTTGAAGCGCGCGAAAGCCGCGTTCAAGGCTTCATCTTCCAGCGGCGGGTAACCGAGCTGCGCCAGCTTGTCACGGAACGCGGCGCGGCCTGAGTGCTTGCCCATGACCAGAGAGGTCTTGTTCCAGCCCACGCTCTCCGGCGTCATAATTTCGTAGGTCGCGGCGTTCTTCAGGATACCGTCCTGATGGATGCCACTTTCATGCGCGAATGCATTGCGGCCGACGATGGCCTTGTTCGGCTGCACATCAAAACCCGTGATCGTCGCGAGCATACGGGACATGCCCAGCAGCTTCGTCGTCTCGATACCGGTCGTCTTGCCGTACTGGTCATGACGCGTGCGCAGGGCCATGACGATTTCTTCAAGCGCCGCATTGCCTGCACGTTCGCCAATACCGTTGATGGTGCACTCGATCTGACGTGCACCGCCTTCGACGGAAGCGAGCGTATTGGCGACGCCCAGCCCCAGATCGTTGTGATTATGTGCGGAGAAAATTACCTGATCCGCACCAGGCACGCGCTCGCGCAGCATGGTGAAGATCGCGCGCATTTCTTCCGGCGTGGCAAAACCGACCGTATCGGGAATGTTGATCGTGTTGGCGCCATTGCGGATCGCCATTTCCACGCAGCGACACAGGAAATCCGGATCGGTGCGGGAGCCATCCTCGGCCGACCACTCAACGTCATCCGTGAACTGACGGGCCTTCTGATTGCCCGACGCGATGATTTCCAGAACCGTTTCCGGCTCCATCCGCAACTTGTACTTCATATGCAGCGGCGAGGTGGAAATGAAGTTGTGGATCCGCGGACGCTCGGCCTTTTTCAGCGCCTCGCCACAGGATTCGATATCGCGCTTGCCACCGCTGCGGGCCAGACCACAGATCACCGATCCGCGGACATCTTCGGCAATACGACGTACGCTCTCGAAATCGCCTTCGGAGGCCACCGGAAAACCGGCTTCGATCACGTCCACGCCCAGATTGCTCAACGCATGGGCCATGCGGAGCTTCTCTTCGATGTTCATCGAAAAGCCGGGGGACTGCTCGCCGTCGCGCAGCGTGGTGTCGAAAATGATGACGCGGTCGTCGGCGATCTTGCCGAAGGACGGATGGTGGAAAGTCATGATTGTGATCGTCTCGTCTGGTTCAGGATGGTTTTCGGTCTGTTATCCCCTGAACGCAACGGAGCGCTGTCCGCCTTGGAAAGGCGTTCAGGGGCCGATAAGTCGAAGCGAGAGGATCGAAAGAAACGTCATGGCTGCGTTAAATGACCGATTCTTGCGTCATGCGCAACCCGCATGACCATGAAGTCTCCATTGCAAAACGGGCAGATCAGCCCGTCATGACCCCGGAATGCGTTGCGAAATAGCGGTCTATGGCTGTTTTCATGGCGCTGGCGACCTGTGTGCGATGCACGGCCTGACGCAGAGCGGCTTCATCCAGACGGTTGGACATGAATCCCATCTCCACCAGAACCGACGGGATTTCGGACGATTTCAAAACCACGAACGCCGCATGGCGTGACGGATGGGTCAGCAGACCGATCCTGTTACGGAACGAATTGACGACGCTCGACGCCATATGGGCAGACCCGCGACGCGTTTCTTCAGAGACAAGACTGGCCAGGATCTGCTGCACATCGGGCGACATGCCGTGAAAAGCGGGACCCGCAAACCGGTCCGCGCTGTTCTCTGTTCGCGCCAGAGAGGCGGTCTGCGCATCCGAGGCGCCACTGGAAAGCGTATAGACGCTTGCGCCGCGCACATCCCGGTCATGCAGGGCATCCGCATGCATGGAAATAAAGAGATGCGCCTGATGCTTCTGCGCCAGTTCGACCCGCCCTTCCAGCGGGATGAACCGGTCTTCGGAACGGGTCATGGCGACGCGGTACTGGCCCGAAGAGAGGAGCTGGCGGCTCAGTTCGGACGCGGCCGCTTCGGCGATATGCTTCTCATAGGTTCCGGAAACCCCGATGGCGCCGGGATCTTTTCCGCCGTGCCCGGGGTCCAGCATCACCAGCGGCTTCGGGGGCGCGGCGCCCCGGTGCACGGCCGGTGCAGACAGTTTCCTGTGGAGCGGGTGACGCCCGAATGCTGCCATGGGCAGCAGCAATGGCAGCCCCGAAAGACCACCTGCCAGTGTGCGTCGCGTCAGCATCCCTGTGTTCCCCGGCTGCAACGGTGAATGACGGACCAACCATACAGCATGAAACCCTGTCAGGAACATGGCACGGAACGCAGGGCAAACCGCGCACGGACAAATGAAAAACGCCGCGCTTGCCACGGAAGGCGGTTTCAGCCATCCTGCGTGACAGGGACCTGTAAAGTGCGGTCCGACCGGTCACGGGTTCACGCCTTTCCCGTACCGCTCCCGCCTTTTCCTGTCCCCACCACGACGTCCCGTCGTTTGACAGCTGCGCGACTAGCCCTCCGTATCCTGTCCTGACCGGATCGAACTGGTGATTGTACTCCGGCACAGGCCAGATGCCCGTCCGGATCAGGTTTTTCATCCGGCTCCAGCTTCTGGACCGGCCGTCTGTTCAGGGGACGAATGTCACTCAACGTGCTTGCAGCCAGAAACCTTACCGGAACGGGACCCAACGTGTCCCGCCGTTCTGCGTTCGGACTGCGCCGTTCCCTCCACCCCACACAATCTGACGTTCCGCCCGGCCAAGGCAGCCATTGTGGAGCGTCGTGGAGTTCAGTTTTCCATGACCAAGCGTATGCTCATCGACACCACACACGCGGAAGAAACGCGTGTTGTGGTCATGGATGGTGACCGCGTCGAAGATTACGACGTCGAGACATCGACCAAGAAGCAGCTCAAGGGCAATATCTATCTTGCCAAGGTTATTCGCGTAGAGCCGAGCCTTCAGGCCGCTTTCGTCGAATATGGCGGCAATCGCCACGGCTTCCTCGCTTTCAGCGAAATCCATCCCGACTATTTCCAGATTCCTGTCGCAGACCGCGAGAAGCTCATCGCGCTCCAGGAAGAAGAAATTGCCGAGCGCGGCGATTCCGCTGATGATGGCGAGACCGAAACGGTCGCCGAGGACGCAATTGACAGCGAGGACGGCGACAACCATGACCGTCGCGCGCCCGAGACCGTCGGTGGCGAGCACGATACGGGTGAGGAAAGCGCGTCGTCGCGTCGCACGGCCCGTTTCCTGCGCAACTACAAGATCCAGGAAGTCATCCGCCGCCGTCAGGTGCTGCTGGTTCAGGTCGTCAAGGAAGAGCGTGGCAACAAGGGCGCGGCCCTGACCACCTATGTCTCCCTTGCCGGTCGCTACTGTGTCCTGATGCCGAACGCCCTGCGTGGCGGCGGCGTTTCGCGCAAGATCACGTCCGATGCCGACCGCCGCCGTCTGCGCGACGTCATTGCGGAGCTGGACCTGCCGAAATCCATGGCGATGATCGTCCGCACCGCCGGTGCCGGTCGTCCCGCACAGGAAGTGACGCGCGACTGCGAATATCTGCTCCAGCTCTGGGACGATATCCGCTCGCACGCCCTGTCCTCGGTGGCGCCGACGCTGGTCTATGAGGAAGCAAGCCTCATCAAGCGCGTCATCCGTGACCTGTATTCCAAGGACATCGAAGACATCCTTGTGGATGGCGAAGCCGCCTGGAAGAGTGCGCGCGAGTTCATGCGCCTGCTGATGCCGAGCAACGCCAACAAGGTGAAGCTCTGGCAGAACCGCGGCCAGAGCCTGTTCGCGCGCTACAATGTCGAAGGTCATCTGGACGCGATGTTCTCGCCGACGGCCCGTCTGCCGTCGGGTGGCTATCTGGTCATCAACCAGACCGAAGCCCTTGTCGCCATCGACGTGAACTCCGGCAAGTCCACCTCACAGCGCAACATTGAGGAAACGGCCCTGCGCACGAACCTCGAAGCCGCCGAGGAAGTGGGTCGCCAGCTGCGTCTGCGCGATCTGGCCGGTCTGGTCGTGATCGATTTCATCGACATGGAAAGCCGCCGCCACAATGCGCAGGTGGAAAAGCGCCTGAAGGAAGCCCTGCGCTCCGACCGTGCGCGCATCCAGGTTGGACACATCTCCCATTTCGGTCTGCTGGAAATGTCCCGCCAGCGCCTGCGTCCGTCCATTGCGGAATCCGTTCTGACGCCCTGCCCGCACTGTCAGGGCACCGGCTTCATCCGTGGCACGGAAAGCTCGGCCCTGCATGTCCTGCGCGCCATCGATGAAGAAGGCGCACGTCAGCGTTCGGCCGAAATCGAAGTGCATGTGGGCTCGGAAATCGCGCTCTATATCCTCAACCACAAGCGCTCCTGGCTGGCGGATATCGAACGCCACCACCGCATGCAGGTAATTTTCCGCACGGAAGAGAACCTGGCTGCAGCTGACATGCGTATCGAGCGCCTTCAGGCCCAGACCCCTGCTCCTATTCCGGCTCCGGCACAGGTCCGTGCTCCGGAACGGACGGAACGCGCTGTCGAGCGTGCTCCCGAGCATGTCCGCACGATCGAGATCATCGAGGAACAGGCCCCCGTCGCCCTGCGCACGGAAACGCCGGTTGTCGATGCCGAGATCATCGAGGACGTGGCAACATCCGAGAGCGACGAGGAAAGCAATGGCGGCCGTCGCCGTCGCCGTCGTCGCCGTCGTGGTGGCCGTCGTGAGCAGAATGGTGACGTCACGGTAGCGGATAACGGTCAGGAGCAGGATGCTCCGACGGCTGAAACCCGCGGGATCGCAGCACCCGAAGGCGCGGATGAGAACGGGATCATCCCGGGCCGTCGCCGGACCCGCTTCAAGCGCATCGTCAAGGAGAATGAAGGCTCCGAGACAGCCGCTGCCGAGCCGGTGTCCGAGACCCGCGACGTGGCTCCGGCTCGTCCGGCTCACACCCCGCGTCCGAGTGCTCCGGCACAGGCTCCCCGCAACCCGCGCCGTCGTGAAGAGCGCGAGGAGCGTCCCGCTCCGCGCCGCTACACGGGGCCGACGCCGGCCGATCCGTTCGGTGGCAGCTTCGACATCTTCGACGTGATCGAGCAGGCCGAGTTTGAAGGAACGACCCAGGCCCTTCAGACCGGAATCAGCGCCCCCACGGACGTCGTGATCGAGCATGTCCCGGCGATTGAAACGGCCGTAGTCGTGGAAGAGCCGGCCGCAGAAGAGGCTCCCAAGCCCCGTCGTGGTCGCGGACGTCGTCCGGCCCGCGCCAAGGCCGTGGAAGCCGCTCCTGTCGAGACGGTTGCTGCCGAAGCCCCTGCGGCAGAAGTACCTGCTCCGGTTGTGCAAGAGTCTGTGTCCGAAGAGGCTCCCAAGCCCCGTCGGACCCGGACGCGCCGTGCACCGAAAGCGCAGGCCGTCGAGGCTGAAGCTCCGGTTGAGCCTGTGACCGAAGCCGCACCAGCTCCGGCAGAAGCAGCATCCGAGGAAGCTGCAAAGCCGAAGCGCACCCGCGCCCGTCGCGCGCCGAAGGCCAAGGCTGTCGAAGCTCCGACCGAGGACGGCAACGTTCTTCAGCCGGTGAACATTGATGAAGTCGCGCCGACAAAGCGTCGTGCCGGCTGGTGGAAGCGCTGATCTTTCAGCGTCTTCGCC
Organism: uncultured Gluconobacter sp.; assembly: GCA_937880175.1. Classification (GTDB taxonomy): domain Bacteria; phylum Pseudomonadota; class Alphaproteobacteria; order Acetobacterales; family Acetobacteraceae; genus Gluconobacter. The sequence goes on along the minus strand of CALFLO010000097.1, from coordinate 48,378 downwards.
GAACATGAAAAAGGCCGGTCGGGATATCCCGACCGGCCTTTTTTCTTTGGTGTGACGTAAGCTTTCTAGCGGCAGACGCTCTGCGCGCCGCTTGCTGCGATATAGGTCCCGGTCAGCGGCTGGAAACAGGCATTGCGCGGGCAGGAACTCGTGCTGGCGACACTCTGCGGATAGAGCGCGGCACCCGCCTTCGCCTGTTCCTGAAGCGCTGTACCGCAAAGCGGGGTGTTCAGCGGCGCGGACGGGTCATTGAACAGCTTCTTCTTGCCATCCTCAGACGGTTCCTCGGCCAGACCGGGCGCGAAATCCTGCGGCGGGATTCTGGCCTGCGTTGCAGGAGCGGCAGGATGCGCAGGAGCCGTTGGCTGCTGGGCGCACGCTGCCAGCAGCGGCAGGGCAACAAGACTCAACCAGAACGAACGCATGCAGACTCCGGATCACAGATCAGATGGAAAGATTACAGCCCAAGATCGCCCTGCGGCGACAGGCTGTCCAGTCTTGCCCCACGATCTCCATCCGCGAAAGACAGAACGACGCGATCGGCGACAGGCCGGGCTTCCGCGCTTGTGACGGGCTGTCCGTTCTCATCCTGCACAAGGACATAGCCCCGGCTGAGAATGGCGCGGGGAGAGACGGCTTCAAGATGGCTACCCAGTCCCTGAAGCCGGGCCTGCTGGAGACGGATGGCGCTTCTGAGAACTTCCGGCGACAGGCGCTGACGCTCGGTCCGGAGCTGAAAGTTCTGGAGCGAACGCTGCCAGGCCGTATCCAGCTCCCCCGACACGCTCCGAAGGGCGGCGCGGCGACGTGCGATCAGCAGTTCCGGGCTAGGCAGATGCGTCGTGGGCGCCGTCAGGCGGGCACGGGCGCGGCTGACGAGGACCTCGGGCGCGGGCAGACGCAGGGCCTGCAACCGCGTGCGGCTGCGTCCGATCAGAAGCTCCGGCGATGGCAGATGCATCCCCGGCGCGTCGAGCCGGTTGCGGATACGCATGACGAAGGACGGGAGTGCCAGATCGAGACGCTGACCGCGATCATCCAGCCGCATCCGGGCGGAATCCAGCAGTCCCGGCAGGTCCGGCAGACGGGCGGCGGCCTGATCCAGCCGTGCACGCGCGGTCTGGATGATGCGGGTGAGCGCACCCGTCAGACGCGCATTGCGATGCGCCATGTCCGCGACCATTTCCGACCGCAGGGGCACGGCCATTTCGGCGGCGGCGGTCGGTGTGGGCGCGCGACGGTCCGAGACGAGATCAATCAGCGTCGTATCGGTTTCATGGCCGACCGCGGAAATGACCGGCACGGGACAGGCTGCAACGGCGCGCAGGACGCGTTCATCATTGAAGGCCATCAGGTCTTCGAGAGACCCGCCGCCGCGCGCGACGATCAGAACATCCGGCGTGCGGGGACGTCGGACGGACATGCCTTCGATGGCGGCGGCAATCTGGGCCGCCGCGCCTTCTCCCTGCACCGGAACTGCCCAGAGCAGGACGTCGCGTGGGAAGCGGCGGCTGATTGTTGTGATGATATCGTGCAGCACCGCGCCGGAACGCGACGTGATGACACCCACCAGAGACGGCAGGAATGGAATGGCTTTCTTGCGCTCGGGGTCGAACAGACCCTCTTCGAGCAGCTTGCGACGCAAGCGCTCGATATTGGCGAGCAGAGCCCCCTCGCCCGCGAACTCCATGCGGTCGATAGTAAGCTGGTAGCTGGAGCGTTCGCCATAGGCCGAGACGCGTCCGGTTGCGATGACTTCATTCCCGTTCTCAGGCGCCATGCCGAGACGCGAGACGCTGCCACGCCAGATCACACCGGCGATCTTGCCGCCTTCGTCCTTGAGCGAAAGGTAAATATGGCCGGACGGATAGCGCTTGAGTTCCGTGATCTCACCGCGCACGCGGACGCGTCCGAATCCGCTTTCCAGCGTGCGTTTGATCGCCCCGGAAATCTCGGAAACCGAATATTGCGGAACATTCCCGCGGATCGATGCGCCATCACTCTCCATCATGGCGTCAGTCTATGCTACGCACGCCGTCAAACGAAGCCCACGATTGCATAATAAAGGATAAGCGGAATGCGCGTTTTGCTGGTCGGGTCCGGAGGGCGTGAACATGCCCTGGCTACATGTCTTGCGCGCTCACCGGGCCTGACTGCCCTTTATGCGGCACCGGGCAATCCGGGCATGGCGTCTGTCGCAACGCTCGTTCCGCTGAAGGCCGATGATGTCGCAGGGCTGGTGCAGTTCGCGCAGGAGCAGCAGATCGATCTGATCGTGCCCGGTCCGGAAGCGCCACTGGTCGCCGGTCTGGCAGATGCCTGCGCCGAGGCTCGCATTCCGTGTGCGGGTCCGACGAAGGCCGCGGCCCAGCTTGAGGGCAGCAAGGCGTTTACGAAGGACGTGGCGGACGCGGCTGGCATTCCGACGGCACGCTGGGAGCAGTTTGAAGACGAAGCGCCGGCCATCGAGTTCGTGCGTCGTCGTGGCGCTCCGATCGTCATCAAGGCGGACGGTCTGGCTGGCGGCAAGGGCGTGGTCGTCGCGCAGAGCGTTGAAGAGGCCGAAGACGCCATCCGCAGGCTCGGCATGCCGCTCGTGATCGAGGAATGTCTGGTCGGCGAGGAAGTCTCGCTCTTCGCGTTCTGCTCGGACGACAAGGCCGTGCTCATCGGTGCCGCACGCGATCACAAGCGCCTCGGCGATGGCGATACCGGGCCGAATACCGGCGGCATGGGTGCGATTTCTCCGCCCCCCGCTTTCGGACGCGAGATGCAGGAAAAGGCGCTCGACATCATGGTGCGCCCGATGCTGGCCGAGATGGTCCGTCGTGGCACGCCGTTCCGTGGCGTGATCTTCGCCGGGCTGATGCTGACCACCGAAGGGCCGAAGCTGATCGAATACAATGTCCGTTTCGGCGACCCGGAAGCGCAGGCTCTCCTGATCCGTCTGAAATCGGACCTGCTGCCGATCCTCGCCGCTCTGGCGCAGGGCAGTCTGGACCATGCGGCGGCAGAGTTTTCCGACGAGCACTCGATTTCGCTGGTTCTGGCCGCGAACGGCTATCCGGATGCTCCGAAAAAGGGTGGGCGGATCAGTGGCATCGAACGCGCCGAAGCCGTTCCGGGCGTCTCGGTCTTCCATGCGGGAACAAAGCTGGTCGATGGCGTTCTGGTCGCTGATGGCGGACGCGTCCTGACGGTCTGCGCGAAAGCTGCAACGCCGGAAGAGGCCCGGAAGTTGGCTTATGAAGGGGCCTCTGCGATCCAGTGGGAGGACAAGATCTTCCGCAGCGATATCGGTCTGTAACCCGCAAAGGGTTGTTGAGCATGCAACAAGGGGAAGCACTACATGACGCGCCGCAGGAAGCTGCCTGTTTGTCTGGCATTATGCAGCGTGAGCATTGCGCATGCCGGAACCAATGGGCGCGTCATCCCTACAACTTTTGAAGCCGGGCATTTTTATGCCACGCCCAAAACCACAAAGGGGCAGACGATACGGCTTCTCGTCGACACAGGTGGCGGAGGGATGGGCACCCTCTACCTCATGAAATCATCAGTCCTGCAGCGGCTCGGAGCCCGGACCATCACATGCAGCCTGCCCGGCTTGAGTTTCGATGGCGCACGAATGCCCGCTTTCTCCACTGCAACACGCCTTCCGGTCCCGGCAGCGCCAGAAGCGTGCGGAGTGTCCGCGACAGCCACGAACGATCTGCCGGACCTTGGATATGACGGCGTTCTTGGAGCGGCCTATCTTTCGCACTTCATCTGGACATTCGATTATCCGGCGCAGCGCCTTAGCGTCGAAAGCCTATCATGGCGTCCGGATGCCCGTGCGACGCGCATTCCACTGCTCTTTGCCCAAAACTCTGCCGGGCAATGGCTCAGTGATTTTCCTGGGGTTGTTCTGACGGTTGATGGTGAGCCCATCACTCTTCTGTTCGACACGGGAGCAACCGCGCTTCCCACCCAATCCGGAGCAGCATCCCGGAACATTGCAACCGTGAACGGGATTGGGGTGACCTCCTATATCGTCACGAGCATTTTCAACCGGTGGCATGCCCGTCATCCTGAATGGCCCGTAGTGCTGAACGGTGATCGTCTCATCCCCGGAACACGCCTGATCCGGGTACCGGATGTTGCTTTGGGCACACTTCATGTCGGCCCCGTCTGGTTTACCGAACGCCCCGATGTGAACTTCGGCCCCCAGCGCATGAGCCTGTGGATGGGGCAAACGGTCGTGGGAGCCGCAGGCGCGAATGTTTATGGGCGCTTCAAAATTACTGTCGATTATCCGCATGAAGCCTTATGGATTGCTCCGCCGAAACCGTAAGACGTTATCGATACGATGCGTCTTTATTGCACCCACACATGCGAAAACAGCATGTGGCTCAGAAGCGTCGCATAATAGTTCCCGAGCCGTTTCGAGACAAAATCGACCGTTTTCATCTGGATCATGGGAGCGCCGGGCATCTGCTGCATGATGGCATGTCCGGCCTCCTGCCAGATCGGGGAGGCTTTGACGGGATCCGTCTGGGTCTTAGCCTGATCGAACAGGGACTGGACGTGCTGGTCGCAGAAGCCTGTAAAATTCGGGGAGACAGCCGAGTTGGGATGGTAATTGTCGCAGCCGAACAGGTCATCCAGAAAGGTTGAGGCGGACGGGTAATCCGCGAACCAGTAGGACAGCGCGATCTGGACGTGATTGGCGGTGTTCTGTTCGTAGGATTCCGCAAGACCGGCCGTGATCGGGCGAAGCTGGGCGTTCAGCCCGGCGGCTTGCAGCGCATTGCGCAGATAGGTGCCCATCCCAAGTTCCATGGCGCGGTTGGGAACGACCAGCGTAACGGACGCGCCGTCCGCTCCCGCTTCATGGATCAGACGGCGCGCGCCCGCCAGATCCTGCGGGCAGTCCAGCCCCAGATCGGCGCCCGGAATCCCATGCGGCACCATCTGACACAAAGGCTCGGAAATCGCGCTGCCACCGAACAGGATCGTCATGGCATGGCGGTTGACGGCCATGCTGACAGCCCGGCGCACGCGCACGTCCGTGAACGGCTTTTCGTGCGTGTTCATCGCCAGATAATACAGGCCCAGCAACGGCTCGATATGAACCTGCGACGTGTATTTCGACCCCAGTTCGCCGAGGCGGTCCGCAGGCTTGGCATCCAGCATCCAGTCGTAACGGCCCTGCTCGACTGCCGTGATCTGTGCTTCGTCTGACAGACCGAAATCATATTCAATCCGGTCCACGAAGCCGTCCGTCTGAGCCTGCGGATTCCAGACATGGAAGTACGGATTGCGCTCCAGAACCATCCCGTGTCCCGGATCGTACTGCGTGATGCGGTACGGTCCGGTTCCAGGAACCGTTGCTCCGCCCGTGTCATGAACTGGCGTGGAGGCCGGCAGGATCACGGCGTGCGGGAATGCGAGCTTGTAGAGAAATTCGCCATCCGGCTTCGTCAGATGAAAGACGATCTCGCCGGTTTCCGGATGCCCCTCAACGCCGGGAAGCGTGCAGCGATCGGGCGTTTCCAGACATTCCGCAGCGCCTGCAATGCCGCCATAGAACGAGGCCGCAGTCGGGCTGCCAGCACGATAGATCCGGCGGAATGAGGCCACCACGTCTTCGACACGAACGGGCGCACCATCGGAAAAATGCAGCCCCGGACGCAGATGCAGGCGCCATGTGAGACCATCGGGGCTGATGACCGGCATGGCATCGGCGAGGTCCGGCACGACCTCAAGCCCTGCCGCTCCCCGCGCCAGACGGAAGGTCAGGAGCGGGTCGTACATGTTGACGAACACCTGCATATACTGGGTGCCGTAATTGATCTGCGGATCCAGCGTTCCGCCGGGGCCGTCCGCCGTCAGATGCAGGGTTCCGCCACGATGGGGGCTGCCGAGCGTAATGCCGTTCCAGTCAGGCGGGGTCTGCTCCTGAGCGCGGGACTGAGACGCCCCCAGCCCCAGAAACAGCCCGGCAGCAAGAAGCGCAGCCCCCCGCTTCATTCAGCGCTTCGCGAGTTCACGCAGACGCGCAATCAGCACATCCGCATTGCCGTCGGCCGGAATAGTGCCGACATAGCGCGCGTTCGGATCCATGATGACGATCTGCGGCGCGGGAACGAAATGGTCCCCTTCCTTCTGAAGCGGCGCATGATATTCGGCCGTCATGGCCTTGATCATGTTCGGCGTTCCCGTGAAGGGCATCACATGGGGTGCGACGGGAATGACGTATTCCCGCAGCGCATCAGTCTCATCGAACGGGTTGAGGGACACTGCAAGCGGCGAGACGCGGATGCCTTCTGCCCGGAGCGTCACCAGAGCCTGATCCATGCTCTTCAGCACAGGCTGGCACTTGTCCTCGGGGCAGTTGGCGTCGAAGAACCAAACCAGCATCCAGGTGTTGTGGAAATCGCCTTCGGTGACGGTGCTCTCGCCCAGCGAGTCCAGACGGAAGCTGCCGCCGACCTCATTGCCGTTGGACTGGACCAGAAGGCCCGGACCGCCATTGGACGCCAGATGGAAGCCGACATATCCCAGAACGGCCGCCACGGCGAGAACGCCCCAGATGATGCGATTGCCGACCCGCTTGCGGCGTTCGTGATTGGTCTGCATGACCTTCCTGTCTTTAATGTGCGTCAGCCCAGCTTGGGCCGATACCGGTTTCTACTTCAAGGGCCACGTCGAGTGTGGCGGCCCCTTCCATTTCCGTGCGAACGAACTCTGCCAGGGCCTTTGCGTCCTGCTCCTCGACTTCGAAGAGCAGTTCATCGTGCACCTGAAGAACCATTTTCGCCTTCAGCCCCGTGGCTGGCAGACGCCGCGCCAGATGAACCATGGCGCGCTTGATAATATCCGCAGCTCCGCCCTGAAGCGGGGCATTGATGGCCTGACGCTCCGCATAGGCGCGACGGGCCCCGTTCTTTTCCGAGATGCCCGGCACATAGCAGCGGCGCCCGAACGGCGTTGTGACATAGCCGTGCTTTTTCGCCTCTTCCTTGGTCCGCTCCATATAGGCGCGGATGCCGGGATAACGGGCGAAATAGGCGTCGATATAGGACCGCGCCTCGCCCGGCGAAATCTGGAGCTGCTGCGCCAGACCGAAGGCCGAAATACCGTAAATGATGCCGAAATTGATGGCCTTGGCCCGGCGACGGGTCAGCGGGTCCATGCCTTCAAGCGGAATACCGAACACTTCGGACGCCGTGCGGGCATGAATGTCCTGCCCCAGACGGAACGCCTCAAGCAAAGGTTCGATCTTGGCGACATGGGCCAGAAGACGCAGTTCGATCTGGCTGTAATCCGCCGAGAGCAGAACACAGCCCGGAGCCGCCACGAACGCCTTGCGGATACGCGCGCCTTCTTCGGTGCGGATGGGGATGTTCTGAAGGTTCGGCTCGTTGGAAGACAGCCGTCCCGTCGTGGTGATGGCCATCTGGAAGGACGTATGCACCCGCTGCGTATCCTGATCCATCTGCTGGACCAGCGCATCGGCATAAGTGGACTTCAGCTTGGCCAGCTGACGCCAGGACAGGATCTTCTGCGGCAGGTCATGCCCCTGCTCGGCCAGCGATTCCAGAACGCCGGAATCCGTGCCCCAGCTTCCGCTTTTCGTCCGCTTGCCACCGGGCAGACCCATTTCGTCGAACAGGATCTCGCCAAGCTGCTTGGGGGAGCCGACATTGAAGCTGCGCCCGACCTGTTCGTGGATCTCCTGCTCGATTGTGCCCATGCGCTCGGCAAAATCGACGGACATGCGACGCAGTTCAGTCGCGTCTACTTTGATACCGGCGTCTTCCATATCCGTCAGGATCTGGATCAGCGGACGCTCGATTTCCTCATACAGCGACAGAGCCTGACGGGTCCGCAACTGGGGACGCAGCACCTGCCACAGACGGAGCGTGACATCCGCGTCCTCGGCGGCATAGGCGGTCGCCGCATCAATCGCGACCTGAGCAAACGGGATGCGCTTGCGGCCCGTCCCCGTCACGGAATCATAGGGCACAGGCGTATGACCCAGATGCAGTTCCGAAAGCTCATCCATGCCCTGCCCGTGCTCACCGGCGGACTGGGCATAAGAAATCAGCATCGTGTCATCAATGGGCGTGATCTCGGGGATGCCTGCGCCACGGAAAACGGTCAGATCGTATTTCGCGTTCTGGAACACTTTCAGAACGGACGCATCGCGCAGCAGCGGAGCCAGACGCTCCAGCGCCTCGGCACGATCAAGCTGGCGGCTGGCGGGCTCGTCCGCCGGTGCCTCTTCCAGAAGATCGCGCGTCACTTCATGCAGGAACGGCACATAACAGGCCTTCCCCGGCGCGACTGACAGCGACAGCCCAACCATATTGGCCTGCCGCGCATTGAGGCTGTCCGTCTCGGTATCGACGGCCACCACACCTGCGGCACGCGCGTCCGCAATCCAGCGGTCCAGCGCGTCCAGATCCGTCACGGTCTCGTAGGGACCATAAGCCGCATCGGGGATCGCGACTGTCGCAGCGTCGTCCCGTTCCGCCGCCTTCTCCTCAGGTCGGACAATCTGGCGTGTGAACGGACGCGGCTTTGCGGCCAGACCCAGCCCCATCCGCTGGATGGTGGAATGGAACCCCATTTCCTCCAGCCAGTCCCGAAGCGTCTCACGGACAGGTTCGCGGCAGCCCAGTTCGCTGATCGGCTGCGGCATCGGTGCGTTGTCATCCAGCAGCACCAGCCTGCGGGACATGCGCGCGGCCTCAGCATGTTCGATCAGATTGTCACGCCGCTTGGAGGCTTTCATGCCCGGCGCGGCGGCGAGGATCTGCTCCAGCGTGCCATACTCGTTCACGAGCTGCGCGGCACCCTTCGGGCCGATTCCGGGAACGCCGGGGACGTTATCCGTAGAATCCCCCATCAGGGCCTGCACATCCACGACCTGATCGGGGCGGACGCCGAACTTGGCCTCGACCTCGGCTTCGCGGATCGGCTTCTGCTTCATCGGGTCCATCAGCTCGACGCCGGGACGCACGAGCTGCATCAGATCCTTGTCGGACGAAATGATGGTGCAGCAGCCGCCCTCTTCCACGACCGCTTTTGCATAGGCCGCAAGAAGATCATCCGCTTCCCAGCCGGCGAGCTCGATCGACGGCACGTTGAAGGCCGCCGTGGCATCGCGGATCAGACCGAACTGCGGACGCAGATCTTCCGGCGCTTCCGGCCGGTGCGCCTTGTACTGCGGATAGATCTCGTTGCGGAACGTCACGCGGCCCGCGTCGAAAATCACGGCCAGATGCGTCCCCACATGGTCCCGCAGCAGACGCGACAGCATGTTCGTAAAGCCGTAAACCGCATTGACCGGCACGCCTTCAGGGCTGCTCATCGGCGGCAGGGCATGGAACGCACGGAAGATGAAACCAGACCCGTCGATCAGTACCAGATGAGGCTTTCCCGAATCAGGCTTTTCCAGATCAGGTTTTTCTGGCGTCACGAATGTCTCCCTTCTCGCCCCGAAGGAGCGGACGTTCTAAAATCCATGTGATGATAGGCCCATTCCCCTCCGTTTCAAACTGCCTCGCGCGTCTTTCCTTCGGGCTGGTCTGCCTGCTCGCGCTTCAGGGCTGCACGACACCGCATCTGCCGGACCTGCATCCGACACCAAAGGAAACGGCCCTCATCCCCCCGACCCTGACCCTGCGCATGTCCGACGGCGCCTCTCTCCCGCTGCGCCTGTACCCTGCGACCACACCCAGCCCGCGCGGCATTATCCTCGCGCTCCATGGCTATGGCGACAGTCGGGACGCCTGGGAGTTCGCAGCACCCACATTCACCTCACAGGGCTTTACGCTCGCCGCACCGGACATCCGGGGCTTTGGACAGACACCGGATCGCGGAGGCTGGAGCAGCACGGCGAGACTGGTGCAGGACGCACGCGAACAGGTGCTCTGGCTGCACGCCCATTATCCCGACACGCCCATTCACGTCATGGGAGAAAGCATGGGGGGCGCCATCGCTCTCCTGCTGGCGTCCACGGACGTGCCCGACATCAGCAGCACGATCCTTCTCGCCCCCGCAGCGCTCGATATCGGTCAGCCCTGGGAAGCCATTCTGGATGGCATGGATATTCTGGCCCCACACTGGAAGCTCGACGGATCAGCCGTACCCGGCCACCGGATCGCCAGCGACAATCTCAAGGCCCTGCGCCGGATGTATTTCGATCCCCTCACCCTGCACAGTTCGACGATCCACCCCCTGTATGGCCTGACCCTGCTGATGCGGGCGGCCTACGAAGCTGCTCCCAAAGCGCGAACGCCGCTGCTCATTATCTTTGGCGGCCGGGACCAGTTTGTCCTGCCCCCCTTTACCGCCCGCCTGCTCCGCAGACTGCCCCGCAACACCCGGATCGACGAACTGCCCGGCGCACATCATCTTCTCAGCCGCGACCGCCGGGGGGCTGCGCAGGATGCTGTTTCCTGGCTTACAGCCCCCGACCGTTTCCTGCCCTCAGGTGGCGATATCGCCGCCGCTGCCTGGCAGGCCACGGCCCAGACACAGGCTTTTCCATAACCTTCTCCAAAGCGCGCGGCTGAAGGGAAGAACTTTCAAAAAAGAGACTGGCAATCTGTCGCCGAAGCAGTTATCTGAGGGCGCATGGACCTGTAGCTCAGCTGGATAGAGCGTTGCCCTCCGAAGGCAAAGGTCACGCGTTCGAATCGCGTCAGGTCCACCACCAATTTCAAAAATCGCTATCTTCCGCCAGTTTTTCGGCAGGTTTGACACCTTCCGGGATAGGTTTGACATTCGGCCTCAGCCTTGACATCGCCGATCGTGCCAATGCCATCTGCTCGGCAGCACGGGTATAGCGGGCAACTTCGCTCAAGCTCCGGTGGCCTGTAATGGCGGCGATCTGGTGAGTTGTGCAGCCGGCTTCTGCGAGCCTTCGGGCCGCGGCTTTTCTCAGACCATGCGGGCTACATCCGGGCGGCAGTCCAGCGTCACGGCACCAGTCGATGAACTGATTGTAGAAGTTGTTCACTGACATCGGCCGGCCTCGCTCAGTCGCCAGGAACGTCCCTGCCCCGTTCGGCTGCCACTGATCCAGTTCGATGCGCAGCTGCTCGTGGATAGGGATCACCAGCTCGGTACCTGTCTTCTGCTGACGGAGATGAATGCCGTTCGCACTCACGGAGCTTGGCCCCATCTTCACCACGTCGCTTCGACGCTGCCCCGTATAGAGCAGCAAGGCCAATGCCAGACGTTCTCTCGTTCCGCTCGGCCAGCGGGCTTCGTACCGGGCAATCTCATCATCCGTCCAAGAATGAATGCCGTCACTTTTGATCTTCATGCGCGGGACGCCAGCAGTCGGATTGCTCTCAGCCCAGCCCATGTGGATGGCATGCTCCATCAGTACTGAGAGCAACCGCAGCATCCGGTTAGCGGTCGTGGGCGAATCGTTATGTCGGCTCATGATCATCCGCACATGCCGGCTTTCCATGAGCAGCACGGGATTGGCGGCGTAGTCTGCGCCTCTCATGCGTTCCAGCAAGCGCCGGTAGACGGCTTTTGTGCTCTCTTCGAGCGTCTTGAAATGCGCCGTGGCGTACCAGGACTCAATCACGTCCCTCAGGCTACCAGTAGGCGTCACCTGCGCTGCGTCGAGCCCCCGCGGCTCCGCACCCGCGACCGCGGCCTGATAGGCGGTTATAAAACCCGGGTCCCGCAGATCCGGAAGCGCCATCCGCTTCTGACCTTTCTTGCGGAAATAGTATCTGACCTTCCCATGCCGATCCTTGAAACGCTGGATGTAAGGCAGTCGAAGAGTGGTCAACTCATCATGTCCCAAGGGTTGGCAGAGGCTGGCTGCTCTGTCCCGCCACCCGCCTGCTGATCGATCCAGCGGTCCAGATCCGAGACCAGATAGCCTCGGCGGCGCACCGAAAGATTGATCTGCCGGACATGTGGCAAAACCTGCGTCCTGAATGTCCCAACGGACATGGCCAAATAAGCGGCAGCATCTCCAATATCTAAGACGCGCGGCGACATCTGAACGATTTTCCCGCTCATTTCAGTTCCTCCGCGTTCATGGCTGAGTCATTTCTTTGTCTTGGGTGCAGGAGGCTTCAGGCGCTTGTTTGCGCTGCAAAGCATGGCGATGAAAGGTGTCGTGAGCACGCTGATCGCGAGCCATACAGCTAGGCGGAGCGCGATACTCATGATCCCTTATCCTCATCTTTCGGAGTTTCCCGCTTGATCTGGGCCAGCGTGTTGCGGATGGAACGGACGTCGCTTGGCGTAGACGGACTGAAGACCAGGCCGCCCGTTTCATGGGTCCAGCGAAGGTGACCGCCATTCGTGCGCGACGCGCTCCAGCCCAAGGCAGCCGCCTGTCTGCGCAGCTGACGCATGTCAGAATGAAGGCCGTTCATGCGTAGCGGCTTCCGAAGGCTGTCATGTCCACCGAGATCTTCCCCGCGAACGTTGGGGCGGTAACGGTGGCGACCAGGCGAGTGCCCAGGTAGATATCGTGGGCGCAGATCGTGCGGCGCGTATCCTCTTTGGCGCGCTTCTCTGCGTCCCGGTATTCGGCAAAGCCCTGATCCCTTCGGGGATTGGGCCGCATTCCCAACAGGGTGACACGAAAGAGATCCGGTGATCTGGATGACGCTCTCATGGCGCCTCCTTCGGGCCGAGCCCCTGCATCCATGCATCAGCCTTGGCGATGACAAGACCGGTAATGAGTCCTGCCCCGTACAACCCGACGACGAGAGCGCACGGGAGGAACACGTCCATGATCTCAGTGGACATCGCGCTCTCCCGGAAGCAGGTCCGTGCAGAAGCGCAGGAAGCTCGCGATGCGAAGACCGCGGACTGGCTGGGCGGAACGCTCCAGCAGTTCGTCCAGCGTCTGCGGGCCAGACGCAGCAGGTGGCTCGGGAAACGGCACCGGATCGGCTGGTCGTGTTGCGTGCAGCAGAGCGACCAGTTCGTCCTCTACTTCGTTCGCTGTGTGGGCATAGGCTTTGGCGATGCCTGCGTTGGGCGCATCTTTGGCCCGTTCCCGCGCATAGATCAGGCAGACACGTTTCTCACGTGCCTTGCCCTGAACGGCGACAGACCGGCCCGACAGATATTCTGCGAACGTGCGATCTGTATGACCCAGCAGCAAAGGGTGAAGCGGGCGCAGTAAAGGAACTGAGGCGGCAGCACTGAGGCTGACGGTTGCGTGAGACTGGCGCGCCTCACCTGCGGGCAATGACATATCGATCTCCATCGCGTTCGTGCGATGGAGATAGTTTCACCAGAAGAAACTTATTGGTCAATAAAAAATTTCATTAGAAGAAATTTCTTATTTTCCTTTCATTGCTTTTCCAGCATTGATCCACGCATCAAATGCTCCAGCATCCAAGCTGGCTGCCAATGCAGCCGCCTCTTTATATCGCTGTGACATATCGAGCTCAGAAGGATCGAAGAGAAGGGACTCCGGGGTAGTTTCAAGAATTTCTGCTACCCGCACGAATTGCGATAACGTCATATTAACCTTGCCATTCAGCCATTTGGAGACTGACGGCTCGGACATATCTAATGCTTCAGCCAATTTCCGTTGCGTATATCCCTTGAGCTTCATCCATGCCTTAACAAACCGAAGAGTGTGACGGTTTTTGGCGACTTCTTGAGGGGAGAGCTCTTTCTCGATCATGCTGCCATTTTGGCGGCTAAAGCGAAGGAGCGGGATACCTCCACATGAAAACTTTCTTGACCTGAAAGTTTCATCAGAATAAATTTTCTGCATGTCGCTGAAAGCTATCCTCATCGAGCGCGGGATCACCCAGACTCAACTGGCTGCACAAGTGCAAATGAGCGAGCCGACCGTATCCCGGTGGGTGAAAGGGGCTTCGTACATCCCCACGCACAAGCTGAGAGAAGTCGCGTCAGCTCTGAATGTCTCACTGGACGCTCTCGTGCCGCTTCCTTCGACAAGATCCAATAACGATCCGCAGCAAGGTTCGACTAGGGGAGCAGCAGCATGAGCATCCTTCATACCCTCAAACGTAAACTCCGCTCATGCCGCCGTCAGCAAGATGGTGTCTTGAGGACATTCAATGAAGAGTTGGCACATGAGATACAGAAGAGGATGTCTCTCATGGCCAGCGATATTCACAGCCTCGTTGAGTCGACGTGTATCTGGAATTCCGAACCGCCCTACGCGGAGATAAGGGCATTCCAAAAACTCTCGATGGAAGATCGGTTATCTCTGATTAACGGCATGTTGGCGCGGGTTCATGAACTTCGTATGAGCCACACACAAATCGCTCAAATGCCATTTCATGAGACGCAGGTAGGATTGCAGCTTTGGATGAGTGATCTTCCGAAGAGTGAAGCCAAGCCAGATCATTTGCGTGGCGTAAGAGGCTTCAACCGCGTGACTTCTGCTTTTCGTAGTCGTCAATGATGCGCTTCTTTTGTGCGTCTTGGAGGTGCTTGATTTCTTCAAGCCGAGCGGTGATGCAATCCTGTGCCGTACGTAGAACGCGTGCTTCTTGGTGCTGGAGATCCGCTGCAGCTACTGAAACATTCGGTACGGTTGCAGTAAGGATAACATCGTGGATGCTAGAAACGTCTGCGGTTTCGCTCAAAGCAATCTCAAAACTATATTCGTGCGGCGCTGTCCGGGTAACTGAAAGAATACCGGCTTTGTTCGACATGGAATCGTCTCCTGTTTGTTGTGTCAGACACAGGATGGACGATCACAGTCGAGGGCGCGAGTCCTCGACTGTGTTTACTGTAGCGGCAGCATGAGTATCTCCGCTAACATGGCGCATACGCTTGACTCATGCTGCCGCTCAAAAAAAAGCACTGTGCAGAATACGCTACTGCCAGCGGTCTTTAGTGGATCTCGCCTTGCGGCTTCTGAAGAAGAATTTCCGCGGCATCGAGCAGATCACGCCCCAGTTCGGCGGCCGTTTGCGGGGACAGTGAAAACTGTTCGAGCTTATCGCCTTCCGGGAAGTGCTCTGGCGCCGTTGCTGCCTTCACCTGCAGCACGACAGCGCCGTCCTGAATCACCACCGTGCGGAAGCCTGTCAGGCTCGAAATATCGAGATTGCCGTCTTCCTTCAGTTTCCATTCATCAGCCATGTGCCGTCGCTCCGTTCGCTTTCGATGCGCGCAAGATGGCTGATCGTCGTGCGTGGGTGAAGCCATGAATCACGTCCCTGCCCTCAAGACGGCCACACAAATGGCCGTTCGTGCGATTGGCGGCATCGATGCCGCAGCAGCCGTTACCCGCGTAGGTCGGGCTCGGATTTCGGAATATCAGAACCGAAACTCCACAACGACTGCTCCAGTCGACATCGCCATCGTGCTGGACGAGTTCGCTCAGGAGCCATTTATCCTTCATGCGATGGCCCATGAACTCGGCTACAACCTGACACCCATTCAGCTAGGCCAAGGCGATGTAGCCGAGATCATGGAGGACGTGGCGGACAAAGCCAACGACACCATGAAGATGACGATCCGCGTTCTGGCGGATGGCATTGTCACGGTCGAGGAAGCCCACAGCCTTGGGCATGAGCTGACCAAGCTGCGCCGCGTCGTGGATCATGCCCTCAAGATCGTGCGCGGGCTGGAAAAGACAGGAGCATCCTCATGACGCTCCAGATCCCTGCTACGTTCGATCGGGACAACATCCCGGCCATGGCCTTCCTGAAAGTTCTGCCGGCCGAGCAACGCGGCGTCTTCCACTCCCTGATGGATGCTCTGAAGTCTGCCCGTGACGTGGTGTTCCGCGTTGGCAGCCGTGCGCTGGATGATGCCCAGGTGGCGCAGTTGGCGTGCGAACACGTCGAGGTGCTGCGTCGCGTCCTGCCGGAGCTCGAACTGACGCGCTTCATGCTCCGGGACGATGATGGCGCCCTGTATAGCCCGCACCTGGTGGAGCGGCAGATCCGACGCGAGGAACGCGCTCAGGCTCGCGCCGAACGGCAACGCCGCCTGGACGAGTTTCAGGCCCGTCAGGACGCAGGCGAGTTCGCGCCGGAAGCCTCAGTGAAGGCGATGACGTCTCGGGCCAATGCGGCCAAGGGTGGACGCCCGCGCAAGGGCGAGACATCCGAGCAGGCACGGGAACGCCGGGAGCGTGAAGCCGTCCAGCAGCGTGAAATGCGGTTGCTGTCGTCCGTCAGCGGCGGGACAGTTGCGGAAACTAAAAACCAAAACCAGTTTTCAAAAGCGGTTTTGGTTTCCGGGGTTTCGGTTTCAAAACCGGTTTCCGGGTTTTCCGTAGATCTAGAATTAGAGAAAGATATATCCCCTTCTGATTCTAATTCTACGAAACCGGCAGAAACCGAAACCGACAAACCGGTCTTAGAGATTTCAGAGGCCTTGATCTCCCAGACCGTCGCCCGCGTCCTCAAGATTGGACGTCTGCCAGACGGTCAGGCCGGGTTCGCCAAAAGCATCTGCGGCCGTTTCCTTCGGGAAGGTGTTCCAGCCGACGTTCTGGTCGAAGCTGTGAAGCAGCATGCCGAGAAAATGGCCCTGAACGGCGATACGGCTTACAAGATGGGCGCTTTCCGCAAACCGATCGAGCGGTTCTGGGCCGATCATCAGGCGGGCGTATCAACCGCCCCTGCCCCGGAGGCAGTGGCTCGGGAAGACTGGGAAGAGCAGGCGCTGGAAGTCTATGCCAGGGCACAGAAGGTCTGGAATGAAGCCTTCCGCCTGAATCGTGACTTCTCGGCCGTAAAGCGCGACTGGCCGGAGCTGGCGAAGACCCATGACCTGCCTACCTGCCCTGTTGAGCGCGATGCGTATCTGGACTGGTACCGCCCGCAGGCTCAGGCCGCATGAAGGCGCTGCGCAGAGCCCTCGCCTCTTTCACTCACTCCGAATTCCTCACGATCCGTTCTGAACGTGACCAGGCGCAGCGTGCTGCCCTGGCACTGGAGCGGACCGTGGCGGATCAAGCCCTGGAGATTGTCACACTCCAGGCCCGTCTGGCTCGGCTCACTTCGAACCGGGATGCCGACGGCCGATTTATGAAGCGCAACCCCACATGAACGTGGAATGCAAATGACTACTGCCGCTGAGGCAACTCGACCAATTGAAGAAGCCGTCCCCATGCAGGGGGCTTGGAAAAACCGTATCGCTCTAGCTGAACTGGAGCAAGGAAAAGACAGACCACCAACGAACGTCCTGCGCCGTGGAGCTGGCCTCTACGGCTTGCTACGTTCTGGCACGATCACCCAACGCCATGTTGATGCCGCCCAAAGATGGGCCCGTGATTTTGAGACTGGGATTATGGGTGCTTCAGATCCTGAGCGCCGTGGATCTGGCGGTGGTGACATCCACGACATGCTTATCGCACGTTCTGCCGCCGTGGCGCGGTGTGAGAATGTCCGACGCACATTAGGGCGTTATGCGTCGGATCTACTTGTGCTGCTAGTGCTGGACGGTCTCTCGCTTGGAAAGATCGCCGAGCACTATGGGAAGAACCGCCAAGGACTTACAGGCGCAGCAGAACTGCTGCTGGAGCAGTTGGCGGATTATTACGGGAGGAATTAGACATCTTCGGGTGGAAGCGGGTTGAAACGGCACGGAAGAGCGCCCAATCGAATTTCTTCTGAGCCACCTTCATTATCGAATTGAGCACGCACATAAATTACGCCGTTACTAGGGATATGAAACGGGGCCCATCGGAAGGGTATGACAAACTGTCCAACCTTGTGCTTCCACTCTCCCCCATCTGGATAAGGGACCTTATTTAATTCTTTTGGGCGAACAAAATTTGCTCTGGCTATTTCTTCTTCTTGATCGTCAAAAACAGAATACACTCGCACTAAAATTTTCTTTAATGGGTAGTTTATAGGGAATATTATTTTTACGAAAACAGCAAATGTTGGAAGCTTTAAAGGTGCAGAACCATTTAATAACATCTGCGAACCATAACATCCAACCAGAGAGAATTTATTATCCACCTCATGACGGACATCGTCACAAAAAATACTTGTACCAAAAGGCGTGTTCATTATGACTCTCCGAAGCTCAGTTCGCCATAAGCACTGATACTCGCTTGGTCGGCTTCTTTTTGAGGGTAATTTTTTGAATAATGAGGATCTCTAGAATCTAACTCGTAATAATTTCCTCTATTCTTCTCTTCTTTTTTAACTAAATCAAATGAGACTTCCATGTTAAGTGCATATGCAAATTCAGATATCGATCTGATCGTTATGTTTGCATCGCTTTTCAATCTTTTATTAATAACAGCCCGATCAATGTCCAGTTTTTTAGCTATTTCCTGTTGCTTCATCCCGCTCTTGATCAGGGCATACTGTATTTTTCGATGAAACATAGTCATCGTGCGCGTTGTCCGCCGAGCTTTTGGGCTTAAAGAGAATTTATAGGACATCACTGCATTTCCTAGATGATAAAAATTTAGGCTCATCAAGAGGGAGAAGGTTTCTAACGTATTGAGTTCGCAATATGTACTGCGAGTATAATGATTTTAGTTTTATTTCATTGGCATCTCCTCCGTAACAACAAATAAAAGAAGACTTACAAGGGAACCAACCAAATATTCTAACGTGAGATGTTTTCATTTCCCAAACATAATAATCAGGAGAATAGGTTAAGGGCTTGAAACGGCGATCATCAGGGAAACTTTCACCAATTTCATATTCAGAAAAAAGGGAGAACACTTGTTCAATTGGCTTCAAAGAATCGTGTTCAGGAGTATGATTTATTGAGGGTAATCCATTATCCAACCAATCTATAAATTCTGGGGTGCCATAAATGTATCTTACTGGAAGTTCGTCATCTTCCAGCACCTCAATCCGTTTAAGTTTACCACCTTCACACAATTCATATATCGTTGCCATATATATCAACACGCATCTCATGTAAATTTTTGCTTCCGCAGCTTGCAGCGTCGAGAAGGGCGGAGCAAGCTTATTTGTTACTATATATTTCATAACTAAGACTGAAATAATTTTTCCTATCAGCGATGGTTAGGTGACCTACGAGTTACTTTTTCGGTTTTCTCACTTGACCTGAAACAGGAACGGATAGTAAACATCTAAGCTCTAAGAAGACGTGTGACTGGAAACGGTCCACGTCTTTTTTATTGGCGTTTCGCCTCCCCCAAAAGTGAATCAGAAATGCGGACACTCGCACCTGCGAGCGCAGGCGACGTGTGCCGTCGCGGCGCGCAGCACTATTTTGTGCTGGCGGTCGATGGTGCGCGGGCACTTTGCGTGCCCGTCATCTTCAATCGCACCTTTATCCATCGCGCCGATGTCTCAGTCTGGGGCGGAAAGCGCGAAAATTTCCTGCGATTGGCAGGTTCTACGGTCGTTCGGTGCACAGATCATCGCTGGCACAGCAACGCCTGGGACAGCCGCGTCATGCAGGCCAGTTCCGCAACCATACGAAAAATCCTCGCCAGCTTTGGTCGGGATCTCGAAGCCCAGGCAATAGAAGCTGGTGGCTCAGGATTGTATCAATCTGTCCTGGCACGCGGTCCTAAGCTGGGTGATCGTGGTCGAAAGAAAGGCGGATCGCCTTCTGACTGACTAGGCCAAAAGCCGACACGATAACCCGGAGTTATCTGACAAGCCTGTGCGGATTGAATGTCAGATAACCCGCCGGAAGGGTTCAGAACCCGTCTGATAATACCTGTTATCTGACGGTTTTTCAGGGTGTCCGCAGGATCGGAAACCTTTATAATTCAACGACTTGTCGGAGAACTGGGCCAATGGCACCAGCAACGGACGCAAAAAGGCCCCGTATCTCTGATGACGATCGCCTCCTGAATATGTGGCTTCACAACCGTTCCGCGAACACGGCCCGCGCCTATCGTGCGGACGTGAACGCCTTTCGCCAGTGGGCCGACAAGCCGCTTGCGGATGTCGTGCTGGATGACCTGCAAGGCTGGTTTGACAGCCTCAAGGGATCAGACGCCACGCGCCGCCGAAAGCTGGCCTCCGTCAAATCGGCTCTGGCCTTCGGGGTCCGCGTCGGTTTTCTGGATGTGGACGTCGGCGCGGCGCTGCGCCTCGAGCGCGGGCGAGATCGTCTCAGTGAGCGCATCCTCACGGAAGAGGGCGTACGGCGCGTCATCGACATGGAGGAATGCCCGCGGAAGCGGGTCGCCCTCCGCGTTTTGTATTTCATGGGCCTGCGCATCTCGGAGATGTGCAGCCTGACCTGGCGAGACATGACACGGCGTCAGCAGGGAGGCGTTGCCTCCGTGTTCGGCAAAGGGGGCAAGACACGGCATGTGCTTGTTCCCGCAAAGCTGTGGAAAGAGATCGTGGCTGTGAGAGCAGACGACTGGCGTCCTGAAACGCCCGTTGTCCCCGGCCACGATGGGAGCCCGCTTCACTTGAGAGCTGCACATCGCCTCGTGAAGCGGGCGGCGAAGCGTGCCGGATTGCCAGATGCCTCGGCGCACTGGTTCCGGCACGCCCACGCATCACACGCCCTGGACAACGGCGCACCCGCGCATGTCGTCCAGCAGACTTTGGGACATTCCGACCTGAAGACCACGACACGCTACGCCCACGTCCGCGAAGGTGACGGTGGCGGCAATTACCTGAAAGACTGACGCCTCACGAAGCTGCGGCGTCGGACACCATTGGAGAGCAAAATGAGCACTCGATACCGACGCCGCCCTGAAACGCCTGACGAGATCCGGGCGGAGCATGTCGATTTCTGGACCCGGGCGGCCGAGCGTTACGAACGCACGGCGCACCATGCACGGATGCCGGGAATGAAGATCTGGGCAGCAGCTGAAGCACGCCGCGCCCGCGCAATCGAGGCCGATCGCAAGCGAGAACAGGCATGAGCCACAACCCCGACGATTACATGATGGATTCCGCTGGCCGTCTGGTGCCACGGGCGAACGTGAAGCCGGAAGACCTGCTCCAGGACGAGCTGGTGCGCAAGCTGTTCGAGCGCGCCCGCACCATCCGTGCAGGCATGCGCCAGTTTCGTGAGGATGCGGACGGCGACATTCGCGCGTTTCTGGATCTTCTGGCGGAGCAGTACGGAGCCAAGAAGGGCGGTGCCAAGGGTAATCTGACGCTGGCGACCTATGACGGCTGCGAGCGCGTGACCATCGCCATCAGCGACACCATCACCTTCGGCCCTGAACTCCAGATCGCCAAGGAACTGGTAGACAGCTGCCTGACGCGCTGGACAGAAGGCGGCAACGCCAATATCCGCGCCGTCGTCACCGATGCTTTTGACGTCGGCAAAGAAGGCAAGCTGAACGTGTCCAAGATCCTCGGACTGCGCCGGCTTTCGATCGACGATGAAGAATGGAAGCGCGCCATGCAGGCCATCACTGATGCGGTGAAGGTGAACGCATCGCGCAGCTATATCCGTTTCCATGAGCGCGCATCACCGGACAGCGCGTTCATTCAGGTTCCCTTGGACATCGCCAAGGCATAAAAAAGGCCGGAACAGTGTCCGGCCTTTCGCAGTTAACGGCGCTTTTTTACGCTTCGGGTGATGGTGACACGTTCCTGTACGACTTCAGGCTGGGCTTGGATCGGCTGAGGACGGAAGTGGTTGGCAATGGCCTGTTCCCGCGTCATACCTTCGGTCATGCGCTGGATTTGCTCGATTTCAGCGCCCCATTGCGGCGGTTCCGGAAAGCCCATCTGCTCCCACATCCACAGCGCATCGGGTTCGCCAAAGATCTTCCGCGTTTCCTGCACCATCGCCAGACGCTCCCGCCAGTTTTCCAATGCCCACGGCGGCGGAGCATAGGACACCTGGTCGGCCCGATAGCCGCCCGTCTTGCGGATCTGCGGCAGAACCTCGGACGTGACCCACTTCTTGAAGCGCTTGGCCGCTGCCTTTCGGCTCGTGAAGATCAGACTGTAGAGACCGCTTTCGTTGATGATGAGGCGTTCTGCATTAAGGTTCCCACTATCATCAGTAATGATAGTGGACTTTTCATCCTCATCGAGACGCGAAGCTGCCTGCGGAGCATTGCCAATCTCAAGGGCCTGGCAGACGTCTGCCAGCACCCACCACGGCTGGCCATCACGCATGACCACCCGAACGTCGTGGCTTTCGAAGCTGAAGGGAACCAGATCCGTCATGCCCATGCCTCCGTTGCGAACGTGGCAATGTCCTGAAGCAGACTGAACACGACCTGAACCTCTGGCTGCTCGGTCTCCACTTCAGAATCCGCAATATGGTCAGGCAGATAGATCTGAATAACCTGAGCTTTCGCCTTCAGGCCAGCGAGCGTGACAGACGGCAGTTCACTGATCTCTTCAAGGATGTCGCCTTCCCGTTCGCATAAGTCATCCTGCCCCAGAATGGCTTTTTCGTAGCCTGCTTCATTAGGGCGAAGATCGAACGGCCGGTTGAGTTGGTGGCGGATCGCCATGAACTCATTGCACAAGCCGATAAGGCGCGCGTCTGAACGCCCGGTGGCTTGAACTGCACCTGTCATTGACAGCGTGGCAAGTCCGGCGAGCATCGCGCGCCGGGATGTGGTAGAGGCTTGGATAGCCTTGGGCATGGGCTCTATTCCCTTGCTGGAGGTTAGGACGGCGTAGGAAGTGCAAATTCCTATTGCCGCCCGCTCTTTGTGGGCCTAAAAAGATACTATGTCAATCGTTAATGAGCCTAAAAAGAGAATTGGACGACCGCCTGTAGAGAGCGAGCAACTTCGTGCTCGTGCAGAAATGGGCTTGGTTCGTGCCGTTGATGCATGGGCAGCAAAACACGACGTTCCCCGTGCGGAAGCCATCCGCCGTCTCATTCAGATTGCGCTCGAAGCAGACAAAGAATAGCATTCTCCCGACTTCGCAGTGTCAGGTAGGGCGACAGGCTCATGACAACAGGATCGAGTAGAGTTCCGCGCATGCTTAAAAGAATGCTGGGCGCATCTACAGAGCGCCTGACACAGATGGACTCCGAGGAAATCGCGCGTATAAATAAAGAAATTGAACGCGACGAGAAGGAAGTCGAGGCGTATGTCAGAAGCCGACAAGAAAGTATCGGAAAAGGCGTCAGAAGAGCTTCAAAACGCTTCCGTCCTTGATATCCTCTACTGCGACGCGACACGCGTTGGCGCGTTTCTATCCCAATTCGATGAATTAGGTGTCCCCACTCGCGTAAGTGTTTCCGAAAGCATGCAAAAGGCTCTGGGGCGATCCTTTAAGTTCGGTGTTGGGGCTGGCCTGCCTGCCGTAGGAAATGCAACCCTCAATGTTGAAAGAGGAGCCCCTACACAGAGCGGTCAGCAAGGTGAAACACGAGATTATGACCCGTTATGGGCGAACGCTTTTGCGCTACTCGATTATCTTGAGACCAACGAGTTAATAGTACGAAGTCTTGATGCGGCTCGCATCGGACAATTCGTTCTGGCAACAGGGTCCATGTCCGTCATGGATCTCACCTTGTTCAAAGACCTTTGGGCAACACCTGGGTTCAAGGCGCTTATCAAGAGTTCTCAGCAGAAGGAAACTGATGTATCTTCCCCTAATCGTCAGCAACGACGCGCTAACAAGCAGAAAAGCACGGTTAATACAGAAGAATCTTTTGCTTCAAACGCGACAGATACAGCATTTTCCATTGTCAGTATGTTACCTCACGCTACGCAAGCACGAGTAATAGTGCCGGAAAATAATCAAACCGTTTGGAGTTCTTTACGCCCCGAAGGGATGGTCATTTCACCATCTGACATCTTACTGAAACATGGCCTCGCTGTTGCTGGTGAATGGAGCATGATGGGTATTTTAGATGCTCTTCCTGACACAGATGACTCTGGTAATATTAATCCAGAGGGATATGACGCTTTATTTCGAGGTCAAATTGCAGCAACCAACAATCCCTTTGGTGAAATGATGATGCATATGCTTCCTTTCGTTCGACCTATGTTAGGTCGACCGTTTAATGCATTTGGAATGACGCCCCTTCTTATTTATAGAAAAATTTCTGGCTAAATCACTCAGACAGGCGTGAGCATTTAACTACGAAAGCCATGCCCAATGATGGATCATGTATCACTTGGTCTAGGCAGGGAGTCGCTGGAATAGCAGTTCCATCTTCGACCATGCCTTCGATATGAAACTCTAGGGCTTCTTGCGCCTGCACACGCGCCTCATCCTGCGTGCGGCCAACTGTGGTGCAGCCCGGAAAATCTGGAAAAATGACCCCGAAATCGCTTTCGGGGTCTTTATGGATGATGGCGAGATATTCGGTCATTTCAACGCCTCAATGAGACAGTGAGGCTTTCAGCGCCTCGTTGATCCTTGTCTGCCAGCCTGCGCCTTGCCGCTTGAAAGCGTCCAAGACGTCAGCATCCAGCCGCAAGGTGACCTGCTGCTTTCGCTGCGGATTGATCGGACGTCCGCGACGCACGACCGTCTCACCGTTCCGAATGGTCGCAGCTTCAAAGAAAGCATCGGTGAGTTCCGGAGCATCGTCCGGATCAACCCATTCTGGCTTTCCACTGTTGTTCTTCGCGTTCATGTGCATGCCTCATGGAGATAATGCGGCGAGCATCGCCACGTGGTGTCCAGACCATCACGACAAGGCGTTCATTCAACATCCCGGCCGTGATGAAACGCTCTTCGCCATAGTCTTTTCGTAAATCCGGCGCGGTTGCTGTCATGCCTTCGAAAACGGCCGCAGCGTCGGCGAAGTCGAGACCGCGTTCAGACAAGGTTTTATCGCGCTTGGCATTATCGAACTCGACTTTCATGAACTTAATGTAGCTACGAATAATCCACGAGGCAAGGATATAATGTAGTTACACATAATAGTGAGAAGCATCATGGCACTGCTGCGTTGCATCAACAGCGGGCCGACAGTGCTGGACACCAGCATCGCCCGCGAACCGCCCAAGCGTGCGGACGCGTTCTACGTCTCGAAGGAATGGCGCGCCCTGATGGGCACTATCCTGAAGCAGCGTGGACGCGTCTGCGAGCGCTGCGGCCGGTCGAGGTGCCGGATCTTCGGCGATCACATCGTCGAGCTGAAGGATGGCGGTGCCAAGCTCGATCCCGCGAACGTCCAGCTGCTCTGCGGCTCGTGCCATACGGCCAAGACGGCGCGGGCGAAAGCGCGGCGCGCGGCGAAAAACTGGTGAAAAACGGCTGAAAACCGCCATTTTTTCGCGTTTCCGATCCAAAAGGCGACTGGAAAGGTCCGGATTGCGGGGGCGGGTCAAATCTTCGGCCCGACCCCGGGGGCGTAACCGCGCCAGTCACACGCGTGAAAAATTTTCCTGAAATTACGAAATGAGGTGCGCACCATCCTGCGCAGGACGGTCCAGAATGTCGAAGAAACCGCCCGCAAACTGGGAGGAGATTGCCAGCGCCTACTGCGCAGGAACGCTGTCAAACCGCCAGATTGCCAAGCAGTTCGGGATTGCCGAAAGCACCCTGCGCAAGCGCATCGCGTCCGAAGGATGGGAGAAAACAGGCGCGCAAAAGGTGCGCACCCGCGCTCCAAAAGTGCGCACCGATGCGCACGCCGGGACGGCTACGCCAAAACGTGCCGCCCCAATCGTCGCGGAAGCCATTCCGGATGACATCGAGGGCCGTCTGCTCTGCCTGGCAGAGCGGATGACGGACGAACTGGAGCAGATCACGGCGCACCATGGCGAGATCTCGGAAGCCATAGAAATCGAGACGGCGGGCGACGAAAACCCGCGACGCCGTGAGGCAATGCAGAAAGCCATCAGCCATCCGATCCGGGCCAATTCGCTCAAAACGATCGCGCAGACTGTCGCGCTCCTGGGCGGAAAAGGTGCCGGCAAAAAGGGCAAGAAAGAGCAGCTGAAGGATGCGGCAGAAATGGCGTCCTCCGGCCGCTTTGCTCCCATGCATCAACCCAAGCTGGTGGTGAACAATGGCAAGTGACGGGACGGTTAAAGCGAGCTCTCGGGCACGAAAAACGGCGCCAAAGCGGACTGGAGTCAGGAAAGCGGTCAAGCAGACTGCCAACATTGCCGCAGCCGTTGCCATACTCGCCTGGTCGACAGCCTGTCCGTCCTGGGAAAAGCGCATTGTTGCCGGTGGAAGCCTGATCCCGTGCGTACCGCTTTTCCCTGCGGCGGCCAAGCAGGGCATGGACGTCTTCAATGCGCTGAAGCTCGTCGACGTGATGGGCGAGCCGACGATCGGTGAGTCCTGCCGGCCCTGGCTGAAGGACTTCGCGGAATCATTCTTCGGATCCTACGATCCAGACACTGGCGTTCGGCATATCAGCGAGTTTTTCCTGCTGGTCAGCAAGAAGAACACCAAATCAACCATCGCAGCCGGCGTCATGCTGACCCAGCTGGTGCTAAACTGGCGTCGATCGGCTGAATTTCTGATCCTGGCACCGACCAAGGAAGCAGCCGACAACGCCTTCAAACCGGCGCGGGACATGGTCCTGAACGACCCGGATCTGGACGCGATCTTTCACGTCCAGCAGTACAACCGCATCATCACCCACCGGCAGACCGGGGCGACGCTCAAAGTCGTGGCTGCTGACGGCCAGTCAGTGGTCGGCAAGAAGGCGACTGGCATTCTCGTCGATGAGCTCTGGGAGTTTGGCAAGAAGCCAACAGGCGAGAACATGCTCATGGAAGCCATGGGCGGCATCTCGTCGCGTCCTGAAGGTTTCGTGATCTATCTGACTACCCAGTCCGAGGAAGAGCCGGCCGGCGTCTTCAAATCGAAGCTGGAATATGCCCGCTCCGTCCGGGACGGGAAAATCCAGAACAAGAAGTTTTTCCCGGTCATCTACGAGTTTCCGGCCGCGCTGATCGAGGCCGAGAAACACAAGGATCCGGACTACTGGTACGTCACCAATCCGAACCTCGGTTTGTCGGTCGGGACTGAGTTCCTGATCAGCCAGTACGACCAGCAGAGGGAAGCCAGCGAAGGCCCGCTTCGCGTCTGGATGGCCAAGCATCTCAACGTCCAGGTCGGGCTCTCCCTGCGAGAGAAGGCCTGGGCGGGTGCGAAATACTGGGAGCAGCGAGGGGATGCCAACCTGACCTTGGAAGACGTGGTCAGCCGCTCCAGTGTCCTGGTCGTCGGCATCGACGGCGGTGGCCTGGATGATTTCCTGTCCATGGCCGTGCTGGGCTGCGATGTTGAAACGGAGGACTGGCTGCACTGGCAGCGCAGCTGGGTGTTTTGTGACGTTCTGAAGACCCGAAAAGAAGAGGCTCCCCGCTATCTCGACTTCGAGAAACAGCAGGACCTCGTGCTCGTCACGACCATGGCGGACGATATCATTGAACTGGGCGAAATCGCCGCGGATCTCAATCAGTCGGGCAAGCTGGCGCTGATCGGCCTCGATCCGGCCGGCGTCGCGGAGATCGTCTTCGAGCTGCGCCGGCAGGGGATCGAGGAAAGCCAGATCGTCGGCGTCAGCCAGGGCTGGAAACTCACCGGCCCGATCAAGACCCTCGAGCGTAAGCTGGCGGACGGGTCTTTCCACCATGGCGGCCGGCCGATCATGGCCTGGGCCGTTGGCAATGCGAAAGCCCAGGCCAAAGGCAACAACATCGAGATCACCAAGCAGCTGGCAGGCGGAAAGAAGATCGATCCCCTGATGGCGCTTTTCGATGCCGTGGCCTGCATGTCCAAAAACCCGGAGCCGCCCGGACCGAAAAGCATTTTTGACCGTGAGGATCTATGGGATTCCTGAATAGTATTTTCGGCGGCTCTCAACGTCCCCCTCCGGAGCGCAGAGAGCCTGTCCTAGCCCAGAGCCTCGAAAACCCCAGCATGCCATTGTCTGAGATTGGCAACTGGAGCGAGTTTCTGGGATTGCCGGGGACCAGTGATGACTGGATTCCGCCCACCAGCGAACGCACGGCGATGGCCTGCTCGGCCGTCTATCGCTGCGTCACTCTGGAAGCCGGTGTCATCGCCGGACTGCCCCTGAGGATCTATCGTCTCTCGACAGATGGGCAGCGTGAAGAACTGCCGAACCATCGGCTGATTTCGTTGCTTCAGACCGCGCCGTTTCCAGGACGTTCCCTGACGGCGTTCTCCTGGCGGGAACTCTGGGGGGTGAATGTCCTGCTCTGGGGCAACCACTACAGCGCCATCCGCTATGACGGTGCAGGCCGGGTCATTGGCTTTGACGCCTATATGCCCTGGCAGGTTCAGGTCGTTCGCCTGCCGGGCAAGCGTGGGGTCAATTTCTACGTTTGCACAGACGATGACGGCAACAGTGAGGTGCTCCACCAAGAGGACATGCTGCACATCCCCGGTCCGGGCTTTGATGGAATCAAGGGCCTGTCCCGGATCCAGTCTTTCGCTCGCGGGTCTGTCGGGCTGGCACGCTCCATGGAGGAGCGCACAGGCCGGGTCCACCAGAACGCCTCGATGCCGAGCGGCATCATGCAGGTGCAGGGCAAGATGTCCGGTGACGGTTTCCGTCGCCTGAAACGTCAGCTCCAGGAAGCCCATTCCGGTGTCGCCAACTGGGGAAAGACCGTCATCGCGGATGAAGGGTCGAAATACACGCCCTTTCAGCTGTCTCCGCAGGATCTCCAGACGATTGAGGCCAGACGCTACCAGGTGGCCGACATCTCGCGTTTCTTCGGCG
Source organism: uncultured Gluconobacter sp. (assembly GCA_937880175.1). Lineage (GTDB taxonomy): Bacteria > Pseudomonadota > Alphaproteobacteria > Acetobacterales > Acetobacteraceae > Gluconobacter. The sequence continues at coordinate 19,821 of CALFLO010000097.1, read as the reverse complement.
TGCCGCTGCATCTGCTGAACGAGACGGACAAGACGTCGTCCTGGGGGACAGGCCTGTCCGAGAACACGCTGGCTTATCTGATCTTCTCACTCGACGCGGACCTGCGCCGCATCGAAAGCGAGCTGAATTACAAGCTGTTCTCGAACACACGCCTCTTCGTGGAGTTTGACCGCGATGGGCTGCTCTCCATGGATCCGGAGAAGACGGCGACGGTCATGCAGAGCGAGATCTCCAGCGGTGTCAGCACGATCAATGAGGCACGCCGGAAGAAAAATCGTCCTCCCGTACAGGGCGGCGATACCCCGCTGATCAACAGCACCAACGTGCCGTTGACGACACAGGCGGCGAAAGGGCCAGACAAGCCCGCGCCTGTTCCTCAACCTTCACCAGGGCAACAGGAATGAAACGCTACGACGCCCAGGCGGGCCGGTTCTCGAACCGGGCGCTTCTGGCCTTCACACAGGCAGGGCTCCCGCAAACCCTGAGCAGCCGGCCGCGCGCTGACGGGAAGCCGGCCGAGATCCTGCTTTACGACGAGATCGGCTTCTGGGGCGTGACGGCCAAGGATTTCGCCGGCCAGCTGGCGCAGGTCGGCCCCGGACCGATCAATCTGCGGATCAACAGCCCAGGCGGCGATGTCTTCGACGGCCTCGCCATCTATTCGTCGCTCAAGCAGCATGATGGCGCAGTCAACGTCATCATCGACGGCCTGGCAGCCTCAGCTGCCTCCTACATCGCCCTTGCCGGCGATACGGTCTCTATCGCGCCCAATGCCTTCATGATGATCCACAACGCCTGGGGGCTTGTGATCGGCAACAAGGCCGACATGACGGCGACGGCAGGTGTCATGTCCAAGATCGATGGCCAGATGGCAGCCCTCTACTCCGGGAAAACCGGCCAGAGTGCCGAAGATATTTCCGCACTGATGGATGCCGAGACCTGGTTTACGGCTCAGGAGGCCATAGATGCAGGTCTGGCGGACATCATCGTGAACGATGACCGCAATATCTCGCCATCCGCCAAGATCGATATGGCACCCGACAAGGATGTCCTCGCACTGGCGGCTGAGATGGCGCTCTGCTCACGCCGGCGCATGGCCCGTCTGGCCGAAGCCGAGAACGCCCTCTGACCATGCCCTGACCGACCTCCCGGCGAGGTGGAATCAGGCCATGACCTTTCTGGAATGCCGCCAATAGAGCGCGGCAAATCCTCTTTCATTGCAAAACAGGAATACCCATGCGTTCCAAGGAACTGCGCGCCAAGCGTGCAAAGCTGATTTCTGACGCCCGCGCCCTGATCAGCGGCGAGACCGTCACTGCCGAACAGACCGCCCAGTTCGATGCCATGATGGCCGAGGCTGACGAGCTCAAGGCGCGAATTGACCGCATCGAAACCGCAGAAGCGGCCGAGGCAGATCTGGCTGGCCAGATTGCAGCGCGTGGCGAACAGGAAGGCCATGGCGCTGACGAACAGCGCGATCGTGAGACGCGGGAAGTCCGCGTCTTCGGTGCCTGGCTGCGTGGCGGCATGGACAATCTCTCCGGTGAGGACCGTTTGTTCGCAACCCGCCAGGCACAGCTCGGAACCGAGTTCCGTGCAGCCCAGAGCACTCAGAGCGGTCAGGCTGGCGGCTACCTCGTACCCCCGCTTTTTGCCGATCAGCTGCTGGTGGCCATGAAAGCCTATTTCACGGCGCTGGACCTGTTCGACGAAATCCCGACCGCAACGGGCGCGCCGCTGCCCTGGCCGACCAATGATGATACATCTGCCCGTGCCAAGATCATCGGTGAGAACACCACCATCGGCACCAGCGACATGAAGTTCGGGATCTCCAGCGTTCTGGCCTACCTGTATGCCACGGACGCCGTCCTGATCCCCTGGACGCTGATGCAAGATTCCTTCATGGATCTGGACGCCTTCCTGCGCAGCGCTCTGGCCACCCGCTTTGGGCGCACACTGGCAGACGATCTGACCAATGGCACCGGGACAAACATGCCGCAGGGTGTCTGCACGGCCGCAGGCGTGGGTGCAACCACGGAAACCGTCGCCATTGGCTATGACGACATCCTCGACCTGCAGCACAGCGTGGATCCGGCCTATCGTCAGGGCGCTTCGTTCATGCTGAATGACACGACGTTCAAGGCTCTGCGCAAGCTGAAGGATGACGAGGGCCGTCCGCTGTGGTCTCCGTCCATCGCTGCAGGCGCGCCGGACACGTTCGCGGGATCTCCGCTGAACATAAACCAGAGCATGCCGGACATTGCGGCCGGGAATAAGGCCATGCTGTTCGGCAACTTCAAGAACTACAAGTTCCGCAATGTGAAGGGCATGTCTGTAGTCCGCCTGAATGAGCGTTATGCAGACTCCCTGCAGACGGCCTTCTTCGGATACGGCCGCTACGGCGGGGGCATGCCGACACCTGGGGCAGCCATCAAGGCCCTGCAGACCGGAGCCCCGACTGGCGGCTGATCCAGAGCAGGAGACTGATCAGTGAGAAGCATTTCCATCGGATCGGCTCCTGCAACGGTTCCTCTGGCATCCGTGCAGGATCTGATGACGGATCTGGGTATCACGGATGCCCAGTCTTACGCGGCCCTCGAGCGTCATCTTCTGGATGCGACCGAGGCCGTTCTGGCGTTCATCGGTCGACCAATCCTATCGCAGACCTGGCAGGATCAGGTCTTTGTCCGGCACTTTCCCCGGACTCTGTCACTTCTGGTCGCGGCCTACCCCGTCCAGAAGGTTCTGGGGATCATCCGCAACGGGACAGCACTGTCTGAAGACGAGGTCGCTGATCTTGTCATTGCGGATGAGAGCGGCGAGATTTTCCGGCCGGATACCGAACGTCCGTTCTGGGCTCCGGGGCGCTATGAGATTACCTATGAGGCTGGATACCAGCTTCCAGCGACACAGGACGACGGCACGGCGCTTTCTGGGAACATTCCCCGCCCGATCCAGCTCGCTGTTCGAAGGGTCGCGGCAGCGGCGTATTACGCTGAAGGCCGCGACCCGTCCCTGAAGTCCGAAAGTGCCCAGGGCATCGGATCGACCAGCTGGGTCACACCAGATCCAGCCCTTGGCGGCCTGACGCCTGAAGCGGCTGGCCTGGTTCAGCGCTATCAGTCTGCGGGGATAGGATAATGGGGTATCAGGCAGCCTGCCGTCGTCGGCAGATCCGCAAGAAAGGCCGGCTGATGAGGCTGTCACAGGCAAACGGAACCAACGCGGTAACGCTGATGGCCTATGCCGCGCCACCTGCGACAGCCGCGCTGGAATCAGGCGTTTCCGTTATGCCTTTCGTGGCGGAAACCCTGAACGACGAACTGGCAGCAGCGGGCTACGGACAGCCCGCCAACGCGGACATCCTGACGGATGGTGGTCGGGAATACACGCTGACAGATGCGACGGCCGTTTATGACGGGTCCGAAGTCTGCGGCTGGAAACTCATTGCAGCAGGTGGAACATGACTTCTCCCGTCGTCTGGCAGGACGCTTTTGACCGCGCCACGGCTGCAGCCGCAACGCTGGGACTGGTGGTCAAAGATGCGCTGGCGCAGGATCTCGATACGAACACCAGCCCATGGATCTATTTCGAGACGGCCAGCGCATCCTCCGGGCGCATGGGCGTAGGCGAGATCGTCGACGAAGAAACTGGCCAGATCTGGCTGCACCTGATGGTGCGACGCGGAACGGGAGCGATCGATGCCATTACAAAGCGAAAGGCCTTGTCCGTGGCTTTCCGCGTTCCGGCTGAGAAGCTACCTACGGGTCTTTATTACGACGATCAGGCCTGTGACCCGCCTGACAACGACCAGCCGGGCAACTGGATCCGGTTCTCTCTGATGATTGACTACCGCTACCAGGACATTGTTCTGGTAGCGCCCTGACCTTTTCTGAAATTCCTGACACAGCCACCTCCGGGTGGCTTTTTTTATGAGGTGAGACATGGCCTTTACCGGTGCCACGGCAGGCTATCAGGCCGCCGCGCAGGCGAACGAAACTGCCATTTCCTATGCCATGGAGCCGACTTATGGCATCCCGGCCACGGGAGACTACCAGCGCACCCGCTTTACGGGTGAAAACTTCAAGCCGACGGACACGACCCAGCGTCCAGACGAGATCAATGCCGACATCGAGGCGGCGCAGGCTGTCCTGACGCAGACTGCTGTGGCCGGAACGCTGTCGGGCGCGCTGTCCTACGGCACCTATGATGATCTGTTCGCAGGCGTACTGGGCGCGGACTGGGCCGACAACGTCGTTCAGAACGGCGCTGTCGTGAAGACCTGGACGCTCAATGAGAAGCTGAACTCCAAGTGGCTGGTTCGTCCCGGCAGTTACTGCACGCGGGCGCAGCTGACCTTTGCTCAGGGTGGCTTTGCAACGGCTGACTTCGATTTTTCGTGCAAGCAGCAGACGCTTGCAGATGCCGACCCTGCTGCGACTTATACCGATGCCCCGTCCGGCCGCGTGTTCAACACGGTCGACAACTTCGTCGGCATGACCGTGAACGGGCAGGCCCCGGATGGCTGCGTCAAGCAGATCCAGATCACGCTTGATCGTGACGGTTCGGGTTTGGATTACGGGATGGGCCATGCTGATGCCTGCGGCATCCGTGTCGGTCAGCTGCTGGCTTCGGGATCGACCCAGATCTTTTTCAAGACCTGGGACATGTATCAGGTCTGGGCCAGTGGCACGCAGGGACCCATCGTCACCACGGTCAAGGATGCGGCCGGTAACAGCTATATCCTGACGTTCCTGAACGCTGCGCTGCGTAATCCGGTGATCAATGCCGGCAGCAAGAATAGTTCAATCGTCGCCACCTTTGACATCGAGGGCAATCCGCAGGCCGGCGGTGGCACCTTCAAGATCCAGCGCATCCCGGCAGTCGCTCCGGGCGGCTGATCCTCCCGGAAATCTGCGCTTTTCACCCATCATTTCAGACTGGAAAATTAACATGCCGAAACTTTCAGACCTCAAGATCGATAGCGCCTCCGTCAACGATGGCGTCTGGGTCGATATCGAACAGTTCCCCGGCCTGAGGATCCGCACGCGTGGCTACACTGACGCCTTTGTCGACGCGCAGAACCGGCGTCTGGCTGCGGCTGCGGAGAAGTTCCGCAATGACCCATCCCGCATTCCGAACGCTGTACGTCGCGCGATCAACGCGGGCCTGCTGACCGACTTCCTGATCCTCGACGTCGATGGCCTGTATGAGGACGACGCTGAAACCCAGAAGGTCTCGGTGGAAGACTTCGGGAAGCTGATTGCCAATCCCGAATATGCGCGTCTGATGCGCTGCTGCTGGGAGGCTGCCAGCCTCGTCGCGAACGGCGCTGTCGAACAGGCCGAGGCCGCTTCGGGAAACTGACGCGGGCGCTGGCATGGTGGCTGGAATGGGGAGAATACCCCGATTTCTGGGATGACCTGGAGGGGGAAGATGCTTTGCGTGTCGATCCGGAACCGCAGTGGCTCTGGATCTGGCGCGCCTGGCACCGTCTTTCTTCAGAACGCCATGAAGCGCCCCATGGCATCATGATGCCGATGGGTGGCGGTCTGATCAGTGGCCGCCCCCGACAGATCCCATGGTCATCCGTGCGGCTCTGGGCCGAGCACCACGGCATGTCTATGCAGGAAATGGCCCTGCTCGATCGCTGTATCGTCCTGATGGACGAAGTTTTCATTCGCCGGTGGGTCAAAAAACAGGAGCGGCAGAGAGCATCATGAGGCGACGGTCATCTGCTCTGAAATGGTCGGAAGTGATGCATCGGCAGATTGCGATCAACACGACTGCCGCTCTCTCCAGTCCGGCCCTGCATGCCCTTGTGGCGCAGGAGAGCCGGAGTCTGCGCGATGACGCTATTCTCCAGGGGTTAGCCTCTGGGGCCTATACAACTCGTGTCGATGGGCAGCTGGGGCGCCTGGAGGAAGACGTCCGCCTCGATGGCGGGATCATCACTTATGTCTTCAGTGACCTGGCACAAGCCGCGAACTGGGCGCTGTCAGAATGCCGTAAGCGCTCACCCGTGAAGAGCGGGGCCTTCCGCAAGAGCTGGACCATTCTGGTTGACGAAAAGGAATGGACGCAGCCCGCTGCGAAAATCCCGATGGGATCGACAGTCTGGATCGTCAACACGATGCCCTACGCCCGCAAGATCGATGTGGGCGGTCAGAAGGTCCGCGTCGATCCGAAGATCGTAGAGAGCGTCCGCAGCAGTATGGGAAGCCGTTTTCCCTCTGTGAAGGCAGAGCGTGGCTTTCAGGCTCTGGAAGGCGGCCGCGATGCCCGTGGCGGAGCGGTTCCTTACGTTCTGAAAAGCGCCGGCATAGCGTCGGGTCTGAGCTGGAACAAAAAGGCCGGCTGGAGCCGGAAACACAAGGCCTATGCCAGCCGTCGACCTGACCGGCAGGCAGGGCAGCAGATGCGTTACCCTACCCTTATCCTGACTGAACGGATCTCATAGCCATGGCGACCCTCACGCAGATCAACAAGATCGTCAACGATGTCAGCGTTGAGGATAACACTGCGGCGGGGGCAGAAAGCGCCGGTAAGAACCTCGATGCGCTCCAGGAGAAAAGTGACTCCGTTGCAGACTCCCTTTCCGGCATAGGGACGGCTGCCCAGGAGGCTGTAGAGGCTGTTGCGAAAACGGCAGATACGGCATCGTCTTCTTTGGATGATACGGCGCAGTCTGGGGTCAAAAGCCTTTCCACCCTCCGGCGCGCCGTCACAGGCCTGCGTCAGGAGGAAAAGGCTCTTCAGGAAGATCTCGACCGCTCTTCTACTGCGGGAGCAGACACTTCCGCCATCACGTCCAGGTTGTCCGAGGTTCAGGATACCCTGGGAAAGACCCGTGACCAGATCGCGGACCTGACGCAGCGCCAGAAGGCAGCAGCGGATGCGCAGGCCGCATGGAATGGAGAGCTTGGACAGGGCAGCGCGGCCGCGCAGGGGATGCGTGATGCGCTGATATCCCTGGATCAGGCCCAGAAGGGTGTGGCTGGCGGTTTGCAGGGCAGTATGACGGGATCCCTGAAGTCCTTCCTTCAGATGTCGGCTGCGGCTGGCGATGAAGTTGCAAGCTTGACGCTCCGGTTACAGAAAGAGCAGGACCGGCTTGAGCAGATGCGGGTTCAGGCCGCAGATGCTGTCGCTGACGGCATGTCGCAGTCTGATGCCGACGCCGGCGTATCCAGCCAGCAGGCAAAAGTCGACACGACCTCCCAGCGTCTGAATGACGCCAGACGTCTGAGGGACGCGCTCGATCAGGAAGCCGAGGGTCACAAGAACAACAGCAATGCCGCCAAGCTGGAAAGCTACCAGCTCAACATCCTGATGGATGAGGCTCACAAGTTTCTCGACATGGTGATGTCGGGCGGCAACCCTCTTCAGGCAGCATTTTACGAAGTGCCGAACGCCGTGGGTGTGTTGGGCGGCTTTCGCAAAGCAGCGGATCTTGCTGTCGACGCCATGACCGGTCCAGTCGGCATGGTCGCAGGTGCAGCGGCAGTCGGTGCGGGCCTGTACAAAATGGGATCCATGGCCGAGGAGGAGCAGTCCCGGCTTGCCAAACTCTCCACGCAGCTCAAGGCCACGCGAGACGATGCCCAGCATATGGCTGGTGCCATCATATCTGCCTCTGACAGCCTCAAGGCCATGCCGGGGTGGGATGAAAGCTCTGCCCGCACTGCTGCGACCACGATCGGTGGAACGTATAACTTCACCGGGTCGAGCACGGACATTTCAACGCTGTCCGGGATTGCGCGCGATGCTGGAGCCATCTTCGGCAGTCTGGAGGACGGCCTCAAGGCGGTTCAGACTGCCATGGTCGATCCGACGGCCGAGATCGAGGCGCTGTACAAACAGCACCTTCCCGGGGTGGATGCTGCCCTGGTCGAGCAGGTCAAAAATCTTCAGGCCAGCGGACAGCAGGGCGCAGCTTATGCGCAGGTGATCGGCAAGATCCGGGATGCATCGAAAGATGCCTATGATCAGGGCCTGACGCCGTTCCAGCGGTCTCTGGAGAACCTGGAGAAGGCTGCCTCGCCCGTTACCCATGCCATCAGTGATCTGGTCACAGGTGTGGGGGCACGCCTGCTGGAATGGCTGACGGACCTGATCAAGCTGATCCCGACCACGGGGAAGGTCAGCACGGATGGCCTCGCAGGCAGTACGGTGCTCGACAACTATGCTGGCGGGAATCACCATTATGGCCTTGGTCAGGTCGATCCGCGTTATTCTTCCGGATATGACGTCAGCACACCTCAAGGGAACATTGATGCGGCGATCAAGATTTTCCAGGAAGCGAATGCTCGCGCGGGTGGAAACTGGGACAACACGCTCGCCTATTACAGCGGAAACAAGGTCGGAAGCTCCGGGCAGAAATCGTACAATTCTTCTGTCTATGGCTACGACATCAATACGTTGCCTTCTGACACGTCCAGCCTGATCGACACGGAAACATCCCGCCTGGGGCTGTCCTCACGTCTGGTCAATCTCTTCAAGGGCGTGATCGGTCATGAGAGCGGTGGCCACCAGTATATCGATCACGCGGGCGGGGTGTCTGGATCTGCTGCATCAGTCCAGCACGCCACGTCCGCTGCGGTCATCGATAATACCCGGTCTCTCACAGGGGGCACGGCCGATGCGGCCGGTGGCTTCTCGTCCAGCAGCTGGTCAGAGCAGCGGGCCGGGATAGAGGCCTATATCGAGGCGCAGCAGAAGCTCCAGACGACGCAGAAGGCCGGTTCTGACGCCTGGCAGGAAACCCAGGAGCGCATCACCTCGGCCAAGGTCGCTCTGGCGGACACGTTGAGCCCGCAGGAGAAGATCACTCAGGGGCTGACGGATAGTCTCGATCCGCTGAAAGCCCAGACGGGTTACTGGCGCAGCATGGCCGAGGTCGTGGCGCAGTTCGACCAGACGACACGCGGTACCGGAACGGACCAGCAGGCCCTGACGGCTGCCATGGCTGCGAAGCAGAGGCAGCTGGCGGCTGCCTATGATGACGGAACAGTTTCGGCCGAACGTCAGGCAAAGTCTCAGGAAGCCGTCGCCGACGCCGCGGGCGGGTCTGCCGTAGCCCTTCAGCATGCGACGAACTACCAGCAGGCCTATACGGAAGCTCAGAACGACTTCAGCACAACGTCTCCAGAGTTTGCCGCTGCGGTGGCAAAGCGGACGGCTGCACTTGATGCCAACACGGCTGCCCAGATGAAGGCCCAGCAGCTTCAGCAGAATGCTGGACTGTCGGACAATCTGGATATGATCCAGGCTGAGACGGCCTCGATCGGGCAAAATGCAGAGCAACGTCAGGTCAATCTGGCCGTCATGCAGGCAGAGCTGGAAAAGCATCGGCAGTATGGCGACGTCCTGCCACAGGAAGCGCAGGACTATATTGATCTGACCGGCCGCGTCGCTGAGGCCTCGGCAGAGTATCAGCACCAGCAAGATACCTTGCAGGAGCTGACGGGGGATATTTCGTCGATGGCGGATACGCTGTCGAGCGATGTGACCCAGGCTTTCGTTGATGCCTCGAACGGCGGCGTGACCTTAAAGTCCGTCATGCAGGGTCTGGAAACCCAGATTATCTCCATGGTTGCCAAGCTGGCGCTGATCAATCCGCTGCTGAATGCAATTGACGGCCAGAGTCGGACGACACTTGGGGATATTTCTTCTGTGCTTTCCGGAGCATCGTCATCAAGTAGCTTCGGGAGTGGGAGTATCGGGAGTGATCCTTTCGGCGGAGCGGGGACCACCATCGAGAATTTCTCTTCGGGGGGGGCGTCTTCGTCTGGCCTTGGCGGTTCGACGTCCTGGCTGTCTTCCGGTCTCAAGACCAACCTGTTCGGCACGGCCACGGTGGGCAACCTCCTGGGCGGTATCGGCGGGGGCTTCGGGATCGGATCGGCGCTGTCCGGGATTGGTGGCGGGACCAAGACCAACGGCACCATCGGCAGCGCAGTGGGCGCAGCAGCGGGTGCTGCGGCCGGCTCATTCATTCCGGTGATCGGCACCATGCTGGGCGGCCTGATCGGTGGCGGTCTCGGTGGGCTTGTGGGTGGCCTCTTCGGGCACAAGAAAAACCCGTACACGATCGATCAGGTCATGACGACGGGGGGATCGCTCTCGCTCGGGAAGACCTGGAACCAGGCGCAGACTGACGAGATCACGGCGCAGCTGACATCTGATCTGTCCTCGATCAACAGTGTTCTGTCCGCAACGGGATCCTCGATCGGGATTGGCGGTGATTATCTGGGCACGGTGCGGAACGACAAGAACAACAAGGACAAGTCGCTCCAGTCCGTTTCCCTGACGGACCTCCTGAAGAACGCGACGCTGACCAGTTCGGATGCCACGTTCAACCAGGCCCTCAGTCAGGGCATGCCTTCAGACATTACGGACGTGTCGACCTATACGGCGGCAATCCAGAGTCTGAAGACCATGGCCGACACTGTCGACCAGCTGGGCGTGGCTGTCTCGAAATTCAATTCGGACGGCACGGTCACGGTCGGTAGTTTCACCCAGGCGACCGGAGACCTGAAAACGGCTCTGGATACCGCGCTCGATGGCAAGTCGCTGTCGACTTCGGATCTCCAGACCCAGATCTCCACCATCACCACCTTCGTCAACACGACGATGCCAGGGCTGCTCGACGCCACGGTGTCAGGGCAGCAGTCCTGGGTGGACCAGATGGCGACGCTGAAGGCGACGTATGATGCCGCCGCCACGCAGGCAAACAGTTACGGGCTCGATGGATCGTCCATCACCGCGAAATACAACAGCCTGTATCAGGATGGATACAATGAGCAGCTGACCACGCTTCAGCAGAGCGACCTATCGGTCCAGGCCCGATATCAGACCGCCACGGGCGACGACGAAGGGGCTGCGCTGACGAACTTCGATGTCAGTGCCGACCAGCAGCGCCAGCAGCTGTCTGATAGCTGGAAATCGTTCCTCGGTGACAGCTATGCGTCCCAGCAGGATTACATCGATCAGTCAGCCGACCTGGAAAAGACGCTGGCGGCCGAACGCCTGCAAATCCAGTCGCAGTATAACGACCAGGCCCTGCAAAGCGCCGAAAGCGTCATGTCCAGCCTGGAGACCTACGGGGCAGGTCTGGCGACGTCTGATGCGTCTCCGCTGTCGGCTGCCGATCAGTACAAGGTCGCGAACGACAATTTCACGACCGATCTGACGGCTGCCCAGGGGGGAAGCTACACGGCGCTTCAGGCTGTGCAGGGCGATATGCAGACCCTGCTTTCCCAGAGCAAAACCTATAACGGTTCAGGCACGGCTTATGCTCAGGACTACGCCCGCGTCATGCAGGCGCTGCAAAGTCTGGGCAGCATCAGCACCGATGACCTGACGGCATCCGTCATGAAAGAGGCTCTGAAAACCTCAACCGACACGCTCAACACGACGCTCGCGCAGCTGGTCGATCTGGCTACGAAGCAGTTAGGGGAAACCCGCATGCGGAACATGAAATCGACCACAGGAAAGGCGGCATGACATGACACTGATCCGGGCAGTCGAGATCGACGTGGTCGATACCCTTGCTGTCCAGGTCGATGACTTGCCAGCACACGGAAGCCGGCCGCGTGGGGCTTTGCGGCGGAGCGCGGGATCTCTTGAAACGATCGAGACCCTGCGCTTCTCCGACATGGGTTACGTCGACGAAAACCACGTCCCCTATATCCCGATCGTCACGCAGGCGTTCGATCTCGACCGGGGCATTTCCCTGACATCGGACGCGCTCGGGGGCACGTCATCGTTCGGGTCCATCACGCTGATCAATGATGGCTCCCTGGACGCCCTCGTGAGCAGCCGCACGAACGACCATCTGCCGGTGCGGATCCTGAGCGGCCGCAAGCAGCTCGACCGGACCCGGGGGATCTGGACGGATCCACCGCGTTCGGATCTCCAGCTGGTGTTTGCCGGTCTGGGAACGCTGTGGCAGGCAGGACGGCGCACCCTGACTATCCCGTTGCTCGGAGCATTGTCCTGGCTTGATGTGACCATGGCGGGCCGGGTTTACGGCGGGACAGGCCGTCTGGACGGCGATGAAAACGTCTCTGGACGCATCATGCCAACCCTGCGGGGAACGGCCGCCAACATTACACCGGTCCTGATCGACGCCGTGAACTATGTCTATCAGGTCAGCGATGCCCCTGCCGAGATCTCCGCGCTCTATGAAGGCGGTTTTACGGGGGGTATCGCCTACGGGGGGGAGGTTGCGGATATCTATGCCCAGTCTCCCCCGCCTGGCACCTATCAGATTCAGAAGACCGGCACCGGGACATGGATCCGGCTGGGAACGCGGCCCGTCTACGGTATCACCGTGGATGCGGTCGGCTCGTTTCCATCCGGGGCGTCTCCACAGAATGTCCTGGATATCGTGCGTACAATGCTCCTGGAGGACTTCGTTCTTCCGGAAGCCTATATTGATGCGCAATGGCCCGCACAGAGCCCGATGGCACCCTGGCGGGGAGGATGGTTCTGGGATGGGACGGAGGCCGTCACGGGACAGGAGATGGTTCGGACCCTGCTCGCCGGACTGGCCATTTCGATCGTTCCGACGCGTACAGGGACGCTGCGGCCTGTCGTGCTTGAAGCAGTCTATGACTTTTCGTCATCGCGCTTCACGCTTGGTGCAAACGTCATCATTGAAATCGAGCCCGTCTCCCTTGATGCCTCGCTCAGTCCTCCGACGTGGCGCTGGCGCATAGGCTGGCAGCATAATTTCACGGTCCAGACGGCGGGATCGGGTCTGCACCCTCAGGCCCCAGCTGATCGTCAGGCCATGATCGCAACCGCAGACCGGAATGCTGTCTGGTCTGATGCCAGTCTGCGAATACGCTGGCGCGTCCCGAATGACCCGTCACCAATCGTCACAGCACTTGCGTCATCAGCCGACGCGCAGAGCATCGCAAACTCTCATGGACAGCTCTGGGGAGCGTATCGGACGCTCTGGGCCGTAACCATTCCGGTCGAGTTGAGCTGGCTGATTGATCTTGGTGACACCGTTGCGTTTCAAGCGCCGGTTCCGGGGCTCTCCCGGGCATGCCTGGGCGTTGTTGTCGCGGAACATGTCCGGGGTGGCGATGCGACGGCCACCCTTCAGATACTGACCCTTTTGACCATACCGGACGCCTTTACAGGTGGCGATTTCGGAATGGATATCGTGTGAGGCTTCATGGAAAATTGTGGGATTGGCTATCAGAACGTCATTCTGTCTGCTGTCCTGTCAGCTGACAGTTTCACTGACCAGCTTCCCGTCACAAATCTTGTCTCGCCTCAGGGAAATGCGGCTTATGCCTGGCGCGCGGAAGCGACCACGTCCGCGCTGACGGTGGCGCTGGCACAACGGGAGGCCATTCGCGTCATCTCATTGCACCGCACGAACCTGACGGCGCAGGCCAGTTGGCGGATCGTCGTCAGTAGCAGCGGTGACGTCCTGTATGACGTGACCCAGCCCATGGCGGTCGTAGCCGGACAGGCAGTCCATGTTTTGCCAGAGGCGCTGCAATGCGACAGCGTGGTCATCACCATTGCAGATCCAGGCAATCCGGACGGATATCTTTCGATCCCTCTGTCCTATGTCGGCCCACTCTGGCAGCCGGTGCGTAATTTCTCGACCGACAGTACCTCCGGATTCAATCTCGGGACCGATGAAGTGACGGCGCTTTCCGGAGCAGAGTTCCCGCAGATGCGCTGGATCCAGAGAAACGCCTCGATCGCGCATCAGTCCTATGGATCAGCAGAGACTGCGATCCTGCGGGAGATCCAGCGTGTCGCGGCGCGTGGGGAGAATATCCTCTTCATACCTGACCCGTCGTCCCAGCCGCAGAACGAGGCGATTTTCGGCCGCCTGAGTGGTGGAGACATCTCAAACCCTTATGGCTCGGCCGATCGGCGGAGCTGGACCTTTACCCAGACGGAGCGACTGTAATGACCATGCTGGCAAACCTTGTCCTGGAAACCGCCAGCAGCCCGGGCGTTGGGGATTTCGTCCTCAATGGCGCGGCAGCAGACCGGAGGGCCTTTTCCCAGGCGTTTCCATCGGGCGGCCGGGTGTTCTACTTCGCGGACGACGGAACACAGGCGGAATGGGGGGTAGGAACGCTCACGATTGCCAATCCCTGCACGCTGGCGCGCAGCCGCGTGATGGGGAACACTTTCGGTGGCAGCGACCCTGTCAGATTTTCCGGAGGGGTTCAGGTCTATAACGAAACGCCGGCTGAATTTCTGGCCCTGCTGGACGAAGACGGGAGGTTGCTGGTCGACAGCGTCACCGTTTCCAGGGAGGTTCTGGTTCCGTCGGTTGGTGACTGGAAAACAGCGCAGGCCGTTGGGGCCGCGGAGGCCGATGGGCGTTATCTTCGAAGCGCGGGCGACCAGCAGATAGTCAGCAGTCCTGTCACCTTCAATAACGGCCTGTCGGCAACAGGCGGAATTTCTAATTGGGCCTCCGACTCGGTCCCGAATGCTGTCAGTATCAGTGCGCAGTTTCTTGCGAAATCAGGTCCTCTGCAGGAGACGAGCAGTCCGACCACGTTTGGAAACGGCCTCACCAGCTCGAAAAACACCTATCTGAGCAGTGTGTCACCGCTCCCTGGGGCGTCTGACATTACGATCAATGCTGGTCTGAGAATGGGGGCCAGCGTTTTGTACCTGAACAATCTGGCCTCAGATGGATCAACGGATCTCAAGGTTGCGGTAAACCTCCGCCTTGGATCATCGGTCCTCTATGTCAACAGAATGCAGCTGGATGGCGCAGGCCCCCGCACCATCGCGGGAGACACGAATGTCACCGATCAGTGGAGTTTTGCGCAGAGCCCCAAGGTATCGGGCACGCCTGTTGCGCTGACATCTGACCTGCCCATGGACAGCACCAAGAAGCTAGTCGAGTTTCAGGTTGCCAACGTGGCGACCCAGCAGCGGATCAACTTCACGGAAGGCTTCAGAAATCCGCCGCGTGTCTGGCTGACGGCTGTCGGGGCATCGGGCAACTATCAGGTCATTACCGTGATCCCGTCTGAAGTGGATGTCGGTGGATTTACCACACATAATTTTTCGTCCGTGACGATGCCATATCTGAACGTCCTGGCGATTGGAGACCGATAATCATGGGTGAAACCGTGTCCAGCAATTCTGTCCTCGATCTACTGCGAACGCATTATCCGGCGCAGTATTACGGCCTGCCATCAGCTGACGGTGCAAAGCTGGCTTCTGCGCTGGATGTGTGGAATGCCATGAGCGGCACGGGGCAGGAGAAAAGTATCATGGGGCTGCCTGCGGCATCCTCACTGGTGCCCCTTACTGCCGTTCAGTTTGGACGTATGGCGGACGCTACAGACGTTGGCATCGATCCCAACGCGGCGAACGCGCTTCTTTATCCGGACCGCTATTATGCCCGGTATGACACGACGTCCGCGCAACCTGCGGGAATCACGGGGTGGTTCGATACCTGGAGGCTGAGTGGAACGGAAAACCTGCCGGCTGCTGCTGACATGCTTCCGCTGACGGACGCGCAGTGGGTCAGTCGTATGACCGGGCCGCAAGGTGTCGAAAACCATGCTCTGGTGGATTATACGCCGCCCGCTCCGGTTGTTCCCCTGAAGGATCAGGCGACGTCTGAACTGTCATGGATTGCTTCGCAGGCCTCTCTGGCCTCCGCGATGGGAGAGGGCTTTACGGATGCCATGAAAGCCTTTGTCAAAGCCGTGCAGGCCATTGCCAATGGAACTGACGTGTCGAGCACCACCCTGCCGGAAAGGCCTGAAGCGGTCATGAGCTGACATTGCGCTTCAAAAATATCCGACCTGTCTGACAGCTGCCTCCGGGCGGCTTTTTTTATGGAAATATGATGCCTGATACACAGCCGGCCGCTCTGGCCCTTCCTGCTCCTGCCAGCAAGGATGAGATCATCCGTGGGCTTCAGGACCGCGTTCTGAAGCTCGAAACGATCGTGGCAGGCCTGGGAAGCAATCAGTCCGATCTGCGGGCAGAGATGCGCTCTGAGATCGCTTCCCTGCGGACGCAGATTACGGACCTGAAGGAAGAACTTGGGGCTGACATCAAGGACGTCGGATCCAAGGTTGACCGTGTCATCGGGGGCAAGGCCGTGGTCACGGCCCTCATCACCCTGGCCACTTCGATCGTCGGCTCGGGCATGGTGCATCTGGCGATCTCGGTAGGGAAGTGATCCGGCATGCATGAAACCGCTATCATGCTGGCTGCGGCGCTCCTGCGGCGTCCCGGGTTTGAATCGTTCAGCCCCAGTCCTTACCTCTGTCCTGCCGGGTACTGGACGATCGGCTATGGCAGCCGATGGCTTGCCAACGGACAGCCGGTCACCGTCCGGACTTCTCCCATCGATGAGGCGGCCGCCGGCAGCCTCCTTCTTAAGACCGTCACAGCGCTGGACGGGACGCTGTCCCGCCTGGTCGAGGTGCCGCTATCGGACGTCCAGCGTGCGGCTCTCTTGTCCTGGCAATACAATGTTGGCACGGCTGCGGTCGAAAGCTCGACGCTGCTGCGTAAGCTCAATGCCGGGTATTATGTCGGCGCCGCTGATGAACTGCTGCGCTGGGACAAGGCGACCGTGCGGGGCCATCTGGTCGAACTGGACGGATTGAAAAGTCGTCGCGGCCTTGAACGCGCTATCTTCCTCGGCCTGAGGAAACCCATGAAACTGAATAGCGGAGACGTCTGATGTTCCAGAACCTCACACACGCAATGAGAGTGCGGGCAATGCATCTAGTCATTGCTGGCGCGCTTGTGTCTGCACCATCGGCTTTTGCCCAGAGCATGCCCTCCTGGAAATCCTCTCTTCAGACAGGGAACATCAAGGATCTCGTGCCCTCGGCCGGAAGCGATAATTCGGTTGCGGCGTGGTTGGGAAAAAAAGCTGATGTCCTGTCCTGCCGGACACGCGACAAGGATGTCTTTCTGGGTGGCAATAACAGCGTTAGCCAGCTTGTGGATGCGAGCCGGTATGCCAACACCTTGGGTACGGGGCGCGTCTCGCTGTATCTGAGCGCATTCGCGGTCAATAATCTTATTGCTTACGGCGATGCCCTTGGGGGGCCGATCGGCGTTGCCGGATCGCGGAAAATTACTGCCAATTTCTCACCTTATGCTCCAGGCATCAGTGAGGAATGGTACGATAAATATGGCACGCCCAGCCTGCCGGCGAGCGCCCATAATGATGGTGGCGTCGGCGATACGGTGAACGGCCCTGTCTGGTATGCCCAGATCGGTTTCCAGCCGACCATCATGATGATGAACATCAACACGGGAGGTGCGGACGCGGACAACCTCTCCCAGTTCCAGACAGCGACCAGCGATATCAAGGCGGGATACACCAGCGTCAAATATGTCTGGCCCTTCATCAACGACTATGCTGGCCAACATCCTGACTGGACCAATGACAGCTACTGGGCCGGGCGAAAACAGATCATACAGTATGCTGGTGGTGTCGGTATCGATGTCCCTGTCGGGATAGGCTATCAGGATCCGCACTGGATGCCGTCCATCATCAATGAAATCCAGTGGGCCAATGCGAATGGCATCCGCACCGTTGTGTTGCTGACCCCGTTCAATACTGATCCCGCAAGCAGCCAGGCAGGCGGTCAGTTCTCTTTCGACGCGGCTTTTGAAGCGCATACCAAATGGTTTGTGGCAAAGCTCCGTGCTGCCAATGCTCTGCCCTCTGCCTGGATTGTCAGCAATTACTCAAACTGGGGCAAGAATAGTGACGGGACGTTGAGGACCTCCAACATGGTTGGCAGGGACGTGGACACGATTGGTCAGTCAGTCACCGCTGTGGCACGTTGGGTCGCAGAAAATGCCCCGACATCACCAGGCGTAGCGCTTCCGGTGGGGTCCGAGGGGAGTAAGTCCGTTCCCTGCGCAGCGCATGTCGACGGCGGTGTGTCTGGCCCCAACCAGACGATCGGCGCGCAAACGCTCGGGCTCGGATCTCTGGCATATCAGGATATCGCAAACCCGAAAGTCGATAACCTCACAGTCGATCAGTCAGCATCGATCGGCGCAAATCTAACTATCAGCTACGATCTTCATACTGGCGGAGGCGCATTCTTCGGAAACAGCGTCAACCTTCTTTCTGGAAAAGCCATCGCCCTCGGGTACGACAAAGGCAATCCTGCCTATCTAGGCGGAGACGGTGCCGGCAATGCGACTTTGACCGGGTCAATGACTGTGAGCAGTAATGCGACTGTAAACGGCGATTTCCATGCGAATGGTGGCGCTTTTTTCGGAAACAGCGTCAACCTTCTTTCTGGAAAAGCCATCGTCATCGGGTACGACAAAGGCAATCCTGTGTATCTCGGTGGAGACGGTGTCGGTAATGCGACTTTGACCGGCTCAATGACCGTCAGCGGGAATGCGACTGTAAACGGTGATTCCCATGTCGGCGGCAACGGTTTTTTTTCTCAGGACATTCGCATCAGCTCCGGCAAATCTATCGTTCTGGGTTTCGACGGAGCCACCCCCGTTTATTTCAACGCGGATGGAAATGGCACGGGGACTATTACCGGAAATCAGGTCGTTACGGGATATGGAGTGTTTGGCAACGACCTCACGACACGGGGGAGTTTGAATGTACACGGATATGTAACTATTGGCTCAGAGGGAGGCACTACGCATATATTAAATGCTGCTTCCGGAACCATATCATCAACGCATTATTATGCGTGTTTGGATGATACTGGATTGGTTTACAGATCTTCTACCGCCTGCAACTAGCAAAACCGCCCTCCAAGGCGGTTTTTTATATCTGGAGAACTGAAATGGACTGGACAACCCTGTTCCAGACGGTCTTGCCGTATCTGCCTGCCAGATACGCCGGCGATCTCGTCTCGATCCTCACCTTCCTGATCGCAGCCGCCGCTCTGGCCCTGCGCTTCTGGAAGCCGCCCGCTGCCGGTAGCAGGCTGGCGCTCCTCTACAAGGCCGTTGCGGCTCTGGCGCAGTCCAAGGGCTGGAACACCAACGCCTATCAGCCCGACGCCAAGGCCCTGATGATCCCGGCCGATGCCAGCCGCACGATTGAGGCCGCCAAGCTGGGGCTCGATCCGGCCTCGACCCATCCCAGGACAGGCGAACCTCCCAAGCCGACCGCCTGATCCGAAGGAGGCAGGCTCCCGCCTGTCAGACCGATCTTTCTTCCGCCGCCCTCTGAGGCGGTTTTTTTATGTCTGGAGACATCATGCGCAATCGTTTCATCGCACTCAGCCTTGGCGCCATTCTTCTCGCTTCCACGGCGGCGTGCACCACGACCCCCACCACGGCCACGTTCGACACGACGGCCCTCAATGATGACGCCACGGCCATCGCCTATGCGGTCCAGGCGATCGAGAGCATCCCGGATCTGGAAAGCCATCTGTCTGCCACAGACAAGGCCCGGTTCGACAACCTGGTGGCCCAGATCAGGAGCGTCACGGCGCAGGTCGCCGCCAACTCGAACGGCTCCATCACGGTCACGACCGGCAAGGACTGGGCCAAGAGCCTCGGCAAGGATCTTCAGACCCTGCTGGCGATCGCGACGCCGATCGTGAAGGTCTACTCGCCCTCGACGGCTGGTTACATGACGACTGTCGAGGCGATGATTCCGCTGGTCGAAGCGCTGGCCGGTGTCACGGCCGCGCCTTATGCCGCCCCGGCCCAGTCTCCGGAGCTGATCCGCGCCCGGATCTATCAGGGCGTCTGATCTCTGGATCATCGCCAATCACAAGGGGGGAGCAGCTTCGGCTGCTCCCCCTCTTTTTTTGTTTCTGGAGATCTCGCACATGAGTGCAC
>CALFLO010000096.1 GCA_937880175.1 uncultured Gluconobacter sp. | reverse complement strand
GCGTGGCCACATTCCTGATCGAACGCTGCCCCCATCTGGACAGGCCGGACCTGTCCCATCCGATCGAACTCGATCTTCCGATGCCCCGCACCGATATCGCGGACTATCTCGGACTCACTATTGAAACAGTCAGCCGGATCCTCAGCGCATTCAAGAAAGAGAAGCTGATCAATATCAGAAGCATTACCCACATCACGTTACTGACGCCTGAACGGATATCGATGATCGCCGAAGGGATGGAATAACCCTTTTGGGGGGAGGCCACATTCCCGCCATCAGGGTATGTTCTGTTTTACTGAACCGCTTACAGGAGATTTCATGAACTTCACCCTTTTCTCCCGCTCGATGCTTGCAGCCGGACTCATTGCCGGAGCCGTTTCCCTCGCACCGCAGGCCCATGCAGAAGACAGCACGACCACGACAGCCTGCCAGCAGACGGGCCAGAACGGTGTTCTCGGGCGTCTGGCACAGCGGGAAAACTGCCTGAACAGCAAGGCCCAGAACTACCAGAAACAGTCTCAGGACGCGCAGGCCGCCCGTGAAAAGCGGATTCAGGACCTGAAGGACAAGTACACGAACGCCCCGGCCAACCAGAAGGCCCGCCTGCAGAAGCAGATCACCGGCGAACAGTCCAAGCTGACCAGCATGCGTGACCAGCAGACCCAGCGCCTGCAGCAGCTCAAGAATGCGCCGCAGGAACAGCGGGACCGCGTCAACGCTCTGGGCACCAAGACCCGCGGTGACGTCAACAACTTCCTGAACGGCGGCCTCTGAAGCCGTTCGCTCCGGCCCTTCTGAAAGGGCCGGAGTCTCGGGGCCTCAAAGGGCCCTGAACGCCTGAAGGGCGCGGTCCCGCCCGTCCTTCAGATCGACGATGGCGCGCGGATAGGTCCTGCCGAGCACAACGCCCCCTTTGCGCAGATCCTCGTCCGTCGCCGCCCATGGCTCGAACAGGGCCTTGCCGGAAAGACGGCGCAGTTCGGGCACCCACTGACGGATATAATCGCCGTCCGGGTCGAACTTCTCGGCCTGCCGCGTCGGGTTAAAAATCCTGAAAAATGGTGTGGCCTCAATGCCCGTCCCAGCGACCCACTGCCAGTTCATGGTATTGTTTGCGAAATCCGCGTCCACCAACGTATCGCGAAACCAGGCTTCCCCCTCTTTCCAGTCGATCAGCAGATGCTTCGTCAGAAAAGAGCCGACGATCATGCGCGCCCTGTTGTGCATCCAGCCTGTCTGCCAGAGCTGACGCATTCCTGCATCCACGATCGGCACCCCCGTCTGTCCACGCTGCCACGCCTTCAGATCAGACGCGTTTTTCCGCCAGTGCATGGCGGAAAATTTGGGGCTCAGGTTTTCAAACGGCAGGTTCGGCAGATGATACAGCGTGTATCGGGCGAACTCGCGCCAGCCGAGTTCCGACAGGAAAATCCGCGGGCCATCCGTATGCGCGCCGTGCTTTTGAAGGGCCGCCCAGACCTGACGCGGCGAAACCGCACCTGATGCGAGATAGGGAGACAGGCGTGACGTCCCCTCTTCCGCAACCCGGTCCCTGCCCCGTGGATAGCCCGCGACGGAGTCCTTGAGGAAATCCTCAAGATGCTCCTGCCCCTCGGCCTCACCCGGCTCCCAGGTCTTGCGGAAACCCACTGCCCAGTCCGGTGCCTGCGGGCAAAGGTCTTTCTCGTTCAGCCGCGCATCCGGCATGAGGGATTTCGGAACATCGTGAAATAACAGCGCGCCCGGCGCTTCGAGGACATCAGGCACGGCATGCGTCTGAAGGGCTTTCCAGAACGACCCGCACACTTTGTAGAACCCGCCCTGCTTCGTTCGCACCGTATCAGGGTCCAGCAGAACCGTGCCCCAGTGCGCACGGACTTCACATTCCTGCTGTTCCAGAGAGTTGCGGATACGGTCGTCCTGCGCGCGCTCCCGCTCATGCAGGCGATGATGCCAGTGAACCGAAGCCGCATCCGTCTGTTTCGCCAGGCGCGGAAGCAGCCTTTCAGCCGAGCCTGAAAGCGTCAGCAGCGACCCACCCTGCTTTTCCAGATCCTTCCGCAGATCCGCGAGTGCGCCGTGAAGCCACCAGCGTGAGGCCGCACCGAAGGGATGAAGGGCCGGGGTCTCGTCATCGAGAACATAGAGACAGATCAGCGGGCGTCCGTATGATGCCGCTTCATGCAGGGCAGGATGGTCTGCCAGACGCAGATCGTCTCGAAACCAGACGATGGCAGGGCGGTCACAGGAACTGGACATGGATCCTCACAGCAGGGGAAAACGCTACATAAAGCGCCTGATGGCACGGTTCGTTCACAATGACCCGCCTCAGGACAGGAGTAAGTTCTTTTCCGCTCCCACCAGCTCATTACCTGCGAAAAAAATTCTTTTCCTGCCGTGAACCTTTGTCATGATATGTCGTTTACAAGGCAAAACGCTCTTTAGAGGATTTTTACAGATGTCCATCAAGTCCATCGCCCGCGTTGCCCTGTCCCTGACCCTCCTGTCCGGCGCTGCCGTTTCTCTGTCCGCCTGCAACACCGTTCACGGTGCCGGTCAGGACGTGAGCTCCATTGGCCATAACGTCTCCCGTGGGGCAGGCGCGACACAGGACGCTATCCAGCGCAACACGAACGCTTCCACGCACTGAGCTTCGTGACCCCCTCCCGGGTTTTGAAAGCCGCTGGTCCCTGACCGGCGGCTTTTTTTATATCTACCGCACACCCGGTGCGGACAGCCTCTCCTTCAGGTGAAGGGGGCATATGGATTTTTACTTGTCATTCGCACCCGGACGGTCCCATAGTTTGAATTGAACAAAGACGTTCTCAGGGCGGGGTGAAATTCCCCACCGGCGGTATTGGCGGATTTCTCCGCCTCAGCCCGCGAGCGCCTTCCGGATTTCGGTCCGGAAGGGACAAGCAGATCCGGTGAGACTCCGGGGCCGACGGTTAGAGTCCGGATGGAAGAGAACGCAGCACTTGTCCGGTGACGGACAGGTTTGGGCACCTGTTGTCCGGCCTGTTTTCCGTATCGGCTGAGGGCGGCGTGCGCCTTGCGAGCGTCCCGACTGTAACGGGACCAGAAGACGCAACTTGGCTGACCAGACCACCCTTTCCGACACTGTAGCGCTGAGTGCGATCCGCGACGGATTTCGTGCGGTCATCGCACAGGCTGTCGAAACCTTTGGCGCCACGGCCCCCAACCCGTCTGTCGGATGTGCGCTGCTGGATGCGGAAGGCCGTATCCTTACGGTTGGTGTTCACCCGCGCGTCGGGCAGCCCCATGCTGAAGCGATGGCTCTCGCACAGGCCCGGGCGGCGGGCGTGCTGGATCAGGCGCGCGCGGCCCTCGTGACGCTGGAGCCGTGCAATCACACAGGCCGTACACCGCCGTGCAGCGAGGCCCTGCGCAACAGCCCCGTCCGTGAAGTCTGGATTGGTGCAGCCGATCCGAACCCGCAGGCTGCCGGTGGTGCTGCGCGGCTGCGCGAGATGCCCGGTGCAAAGCGTGTGGTCATGCTGGCCGATCGGCCGGATATGACGGATCTGGCGCGGGACTGCCGGGCCCTTCTGGCGCCTTTCGCAAGCCGCGTCGTCAGGCACCGCCCCTGGATCAGCGTCAAACAGGCACTGGACGAACACGGCTCCATGGTGCCGCCGCCGGGGCAGAAAACCTTCACATCCCCGGACTCGCTCGTCCTCGCGCATCGCCTGCGCCGGGCGACGGATGCGATCATCACAGGTGTCGGCACCGTTCTGGCGGACCGGCCGCGCTTCACGGTCCGGCATGTTCCGGACCATGAGAACTGCAAGCCGCGCCTGCTCGTCGTCTGCGACCGCCACGGCCGTCTTCCGGCGGACTGGGTCGCCGAAATGACGGAAGCCGGGTTTGAGGTTCTCACCAGTTCCGGTCTGCTCTCGGTCCCCGCCATGCTGGCGGAGCGGGGCGTGAACTGGGCGATGATCGAGGCCGGTCCTGGCCTTCTGGAATCCGTGGCTGAAGCCGGGCTGTGGGACGACTGGCTCACCATTCATAAAACTGCGGGCGCGGACCGCATTGATCTGAAATCGCGGGACGAGAGCCCGCTGCGACTGCTGAGGGAAAACGCATGTTCTCTGGAATCATAGAGCGTCTGGGAACCGTCCGCTCCGCTTCTGTCCGTGACAAGGCGATGGACCTGACCGTGGAGACAGGCTTCCCTGATCTGGAACTCGGCGAGAGCGTGGCAGTCAACGGCGTGTGTCTGACAGTCGAGACCTTCGATGCAGCAGGCGTGGCGACGTTCCATCTCAGCGGCGAGACGCTGTCCCGCACGCCGCTGGATCAGCTCAGGGCTGGATCACGCGTCAATCTGGAACGCGCCGTTGCCGCCAGCACGCGCCTTTCGGGGCATATCGTGCAGGGCCATGTGGATGGCGTCGCGACCCTCGCCAGTGTTGAAAAATCCGGCGATTCCTATGCCCTGCGCGTGTTCGTCCCGCAGGCGCTGCGTCAGTATGTCGTGGAAAAGGGCTCCATCACCTTCGACGGAATCAGCCTGACGGTGAACGAGCTGCATGACGACATCACGCGCGGCAATCAGGCCGGTTTTGAAGTCGGCCTGACGATCATCCCGCACACCTGGGAACACACCAACCTCTCCACACTGTCGGTCGGGGACCGGATGGATGTGGAAGTCGATGTGCTGTCCAAATATGTCGAGAACCTGCTGCGGTTCTCTCCCAGCCTTGGAAAGGTGGCCTCATGAAGCCGTCCCTGAAAGCAGCCATCGAGGCCATCCGCGCTGGCAGCATGGTCGTCATGGTCGATGACGAGAACCGGGAGAACGAGGGCGATCTGGTGATGGCGGCGCAGTTCGCCACACCGGAAGCCATCAACTTCATGGTCCGCGAAGCGCGCGGACTGGTCTGCCTGCCGCTGGAAGCAGAACAGGCGGACCGTCTCGGCCTGCCGCCCATGGTGGCACGCAACCGCGATCCGCGCGGGACGGCCTTCACGGTCTCGATCGAAGCGGCAACAGGCGTGACGACCGGCATTTCCGCCGCCGACCGCGCCCGCACGATCGTCGTAGCGGCCAACCCGGCAGCAACGCCGGATGACGTCGTCTCGCCGGGGCATATCTTCCCGCTCCGCGCGCATCCGGAAGGCGTGCTGGGCCGCAATGGCCATACCGAAGGCTCCATCGACATCGCGCGTCTGGCCGGGCTGGAACCCGCTGGGGTGATCTGCGAGATCATGGCCGATGATGGCAGCATGATGCGCCTGCCGGAACTGCGGAAATATGCGGCGAAGCACAACATGCCCGTCGTCAGCATCGCAGACCTTCAGGACTGGTGCCGCGAGCATGGACGTGGCCCTGTCGCAGGCCATGACCTGATCTGCACTCCGGTCCCGGCTGCTGGAGAAATGGTGGCGGACTCCGCGCTGCCGAGCATCTTCGGTGGCCACGATCTGCGGATCCATGCCTTCCGTGCCGTCGATGGCGTGGAGCATGTCGCGCTGGTGAAGGGCGATCCGTCCAAGGGCGTGCCGCTGATCCGGCTGCACTCCGAATGCGTGACAGGCGATGCGCTCGGCTCCCTGCGCTGCGACTGCGGCGCGCAGCTCCGCGAGGCGCTGGAGCGGATTTCGGCGTCGGAATCCGGCGTTCTGGTCTATCTGCGGGGCCATGAAGGCCGCGGGATCGGTCTGGCCAACAAGATCCGAGCCTACGAACTTCAGGATCATGGCATGGATACGGTGGAGGCCAACGAGGCTCTCGGCCTTCCCGCCGATGCGCGCGAATGGGATGCGGCGGCCGACCTGCTGCGCCATCTGGGCGTGAGTTCGCTCCGCCTTCTGACAAACAATCCGGACAAGGAATCCAACCTCGTCCGCTTCGGCTTTGACGTGAAATCCAGCGAGCGTCTGGAAATCGAAGCCAATCCTTTCAACCGCGCCTATCTTGCGACCAAACGCACGCGGATGGGCCATTTCCTTCAGGAACAGCCCGCATGAGCAAGCACATCCCCGTCGCCCCCGATCTGCGCCTCTCGCCCGCGCCGAAAATGGCCATCGTGGTCAGCCGCTTCAACACGAACATCACCGGCGGCCTGAAGAACGGCTCGCTCGAATGGCTCGAAGAACGCGGCATCACGGATGTGGACGTCTATGACGCACCCGGCGCTTTCGAGCTGCCGCTTCTGGCGCAGCGTCTGGCGAAGTCCGGCCAGTATGAGGGCGTGATCTGCCTGGGCTGCGTCATCAAGGGAGACACGGCGCATTTCGAGTTCATCTCGCTGGGCGCGACCCTCGGCATCATGCAGGCCCAGCTTGCAACAGAAGTGCCGATCGCCTTCGGAATCCTCACGACCTATACCGAGCAGCAGGCCGTGGACCGCTCCCGCAAGGACGCCGAGAACAAGGGCCGCGAAGCCGCCGCAGCCTGCGTCGAAAGCGTGGCCTTCCTGCGCAACGTGCCAAAGGCCTGATCTCCTGTCATTCCGTCATTGGATTTTTCAAACACCCGTTTCCGGCATCAGAGGCTGAAGTATTATTGATAGTTCTTCAGCCTCTGAAAAATATTTACAGAGCGCACAAACCTGCTTTTTTACCGAATTGGAAGCAGCCCACACTTCTTATTTAAGGCCTCCACAACAAAAGACAGATCCCTTATGATTTCCTCAATTCCTTAACGGTCGTCAGTTTGGGCATGCGTAAAAGGAATGGAAAAAGTTGTGGAGGTATAAGACAGCATGCTGTTCGACTGTCATAAACATGATTTTCCTGACGCAGGAGCCCTGCTGCCACGGCCTGTCATCCATGTGCAGAAAGATGCCATTTTTTACCCAAAGGATGACAAATACGAAGCCCAGCCGTGGGGCGTGTATGACCTGTGGGGAAGAATTATTCCTGCATGCGCTCTGGGAAACAACCGGATCCAGCTTGATCACGGACAAAGCTGGATCGTCGGCAACCAGAGAACAGCTTACGGCATTCCAGAAATCGAATGTGCGGTCTATGGCGGAATGCTCGGGCTACATTACGGGCATATGCTGCTCGAATTTCTGCCGCGTCTGTGGTATCTGAGGGGCAAATACGGGCCTTCAGCTAAAATTCTCGTCCATTGCGCACAGGGATTAAAAGCAGCCTGGGAGACGCAGTGGTTCCGCGACATGATGGCGTTGCTGAGAGTCACGGAAAATGACCTGATTTCGCCGAGTGAGACAATACTGGTTCGCAATCTGCTCGTTCCAGAAGCATCATTCCAGATCAACGGTTTTTGTCTTCAGACCTTCGCTGATTTCACGCACTGGATGGGTGATCGCGTTCCAGTATCGGAAGATACGAATGAGGCTCCGTATTTTCTGACCAAAATGCAGCTCAAGAACGGTGTCATTAATTACGTCAATGAGAATGAGCTTTGTAGCAGTCTGGAAGACCTGGGATTTCGTATCGTTGCGACAGAGAGCCTTCCATTTTACGAACAGATTGGACTTTTCAAAAGCTCTGCCGGGACCTGCGGAATGCTGGGGTCCAATATGCATACCAGTATTTTCAGCCGGAATGCCTATGGAACCGTATTCAACATCGGTCCGGATATTTCCAAAAGCTTCGATCTACTTGATGCCGCAACAGGTGCTGATTTTCACTATGTTTCGTCTGGCACTTTGCAGGAAGTGGCCGCACAGCCAGGCTTCAGGCGCTCTTTCCATCTTGAAGATCCCATCGCATTGGCACGTGCCATTCATGAGGATTTTTACGCGAAAAAAGCCGCACGGGAACACAAAGTCCGGCAGCGCAGCACACACACCTCCACGACATCCGATCAGCATCCCGAAACACCCCGTGAATTTCATATGGTCCGGAGCACACTGGGAAAGCTGCTCTGCATTCGCGCGGCAGATGGCGCTCTCATAACCGTTCATGATCTTCCCGAAGATGAGACTGCCGCTTACCCGGCCGTTGTTACCCGGAGTGATCTTCCGGACGAACTGTTGATTTTCGCGCTTTCGCCCCAGCCCACCATGATCTGCTCCGATACGGAAACCCTGAGAAAGCCTTTCCTTTCCTGTCGGCTGACGGAGGCACAGGACCAGCAGGGCAACCCCGTACACGCCTTACAAAGCACGCAGAATGGCAGATGGCTGGTCTTCATTCCGGACAACCGGGTCAATACCAGTTTTTCCGCCCAGAAGGCTGCGGACTGGGAGTTCATCCAGCTTGAAACCCTGCCTGCGGAAAAAGCCGAACTTGCCGCTGCGCATTATGAAACATTGCAGGCGAGTAAAAACCTTTTCCGGAAACTGGGTGATAAAAAATAGTTTCGGCGGAAAATTCTTGCTTCGAACGCGTTTTTTTGCTATGTAATGATAGTCTAAAAAATATAAATCCTTCATTTGTAATTCAGCCATCTCTTGCGAGATGGCTTTTTTTTTGTGAGATCAAGTGATGCACAAAAATACAGTATTCAAGTATGTCTTAAGTGCTTTTCTACTTTTCCCTGCATTTTGCACAGCAGCACCACTTGTTACAACATACCGTGATAATTCGGGCACAAACAAGCCTGTTACTTTTACTACTTCAGCAAAAAATCCCAATATTTCGAAATCTCTCACGTATAAAGACAATACCGGACAGTGGCGCCCGGTCACTGTCACAGAACAGATCTGCGGAACAGATGGTAGCGGCAACCCGTTATCCTGCGACGGTCTTGAAACCAACATGATCAATGTCCCAAACGGCATTGCGGGCCTTGACCAGAACAGTAGAGTGACATCGTCAATCCTCACTGACTCTGTCGTCACAGGTCAAAAAATCAACGATACGGTCGTCCCGACCGTTTATAACACCCTTAATCCCCAGTTGACTGCAAACGGGAACGGTCCGTTCTACTGGTGGGACGGCAACTCCATCATGCGCATGGGCGGGATGCCGGTTTCACTTCCCCACAATTCGTATGCTACGAATTCGCAGTCAGGAAATTACCAGAGCATTATCCTGAACGGCGTGCCGACCGGCGGGTATAATGCCGGGTGTTCGATGTGCATCTTCATGGAGCCATCTTCCATAAAGCAGGCTGCCATTTCTGCTGTCGATACAGCACAATCTGGCGGCATCCCGAGTGCCGATGGTGTTGGCCTATTTACTGCGCCCGTGAATTCAGGCTTTGACCTGGTTCTTCCGGTGACAAGCTATACTGCAACGAGTGTGACGATCTCCGACACGCTGACGGCGGCTGAACTCGCGCATATCCAGCCAATGATGACGATCTTTACGAATTCGCAGATCCCGGGTGTAACACCCACCGATACCGAGGACGCCGACTATTACATGGGCGTCGTGAAGTCGGTCTCAACGGCCAATAATGTGACCACGATCAATGTTTATGGTTGGGGCAGACAGTTAAAGTCATCGACCGGTGATGTGCCGAGTACCACATCTCTGGAGAGCACGTTCTGGTCTAACCGCACGACGCCGGTGGTCGGGGTGGGCGGCTTCAACAAGGCCTTCGCCCGCAACGAGTTCATGGTTTATGACGGTACCCGAGGCGGTGGTACCGGAAACGCATCAACTTCGGTTGTTCGATCCTATTCCGGCGACGAGATGGACATGATCATCTCGAATGAAACCCGGGCCAATAAGGTCAAATTCATTGGGTATGTCATCAACCTCAGCATGGACCCGAACCACACGAGTGTCCTGACGCATGACAGCATGGGCTTTTATGCGGGCGGCAATACACCCCGCCACTTCATGGCTGGCGACAGCTGTTACCCCGATGGCTCCGGTTATTATGACCAGAGCGCTTTCGAAGGCGCCGGGGTATGGATCGGAGGGGCGTGTCAGCTTGGCCAGCTTGAGACTTCACTCAATCGTTATGATCAGGAAGTCGCGGAGTTCGATGGCCGTTCTACTGGAGCAGCAGATTTCCGTCTGATGTACCATATTGCGGAAACCACAAAGGGACAGGGAACGGCGGCAACCAATATTCTTCCGCATCTGGGGATTATTATCGGTGGCAGCAAAGGCGCCGGGATCGACACCGGTTCCGCACAGGCGGACATTGAGTGGAACTGGAACGGACTGTTTGGCGGCTTTGCGCTCTGCGGTAATGACGGCACCACATTCAACTGTGGTGTCGCGATCGATTCAAAAGGTGTGCCCCGCCTGAACCCGAACACTATTACAGGGGGAAATGGCGCTATCCTTGGGAACCAGCCTTCTGGACATGTTGCGGGCTTTGGCCAGTATTTTGATGCTTCCTACAACGCCGACCTTCTGGAAGTCATGAAAGGAACCTCGACGGAGTTCGCCCTCAGTCCCACCGGTGATGCAACTTTCGGGGGAAATGTGACGACGGGTCAGGGCGGACAGTTCATCCTCATACCTGCAAGTGGAGCCGGGGTCGGGGTCGGGAACTACATGACCACGGATGGCTACGCCAATATGACCGTTCATGCCGCAAACGGAGGGACTTCCACCATCGCAGCAGGCCGCGTGCTTGATACGACGACCTATACGCTCGCGGCGATGCCAGGGGCACAGTACGACGGGGAGCACGCCTGGTGCTCCGACTGCAAGCTGAACGGCATAACCGGTGTTGAGGCATACTGGCATTCATCAGTGTCCAAATGGACTGACAGCCAGAACAACGCCCTCACACAGTAAAGAAAGTCCGGACTGGAAAAAGGGAAATCCCGACGTTTGTCTGTTCGCGGGATTTCCCGGAATTAATTCCAGTCCAATGTTATGACCCATGAACCAGGATCATGAATCTGTCTTGGGGATGTGTGTTTTGCGGGGAAGACTGTCCTTCCCCGCGCCCTGTGCCGGGCACCTGGTAAATGGCGGCAGTTAGAGAGAGCCCGCATTCCGGTCTTCAATCCCCGTCCCTGAACCTCAGATACTTTTCAGAAGCCTTATAGACTTGGTAGCTCTTACGATTATATGGTCTGGCAGGATAAAAAACTAACTGCTGGTTTAGGGCTGCACATGAGAGATTTTTCCATACGGATATGGGCCCAGGGCAACCCGGGAAACATCATCATGATGTACCTGACAGCCCTGAAACTCAGAAAAACCCTGGGTTTTGGTACTTTACGCCACGTTCACATTCCACTCTTCAACATCAACCTTCCGGATCACGATCTTCACGGCATGATCGGGCTGCACGATCGCAATGCCACGAATGGCCGCCTGCAGGGCGCATTTCCTTTCGAGGGTTACAAGAACGCCATCCACCAGTGTGACGCGTCCTTTCTGACGCTTGATGGTTTTTATCAGCATATCAGCAATTTCCCGGACAGGTCGTCCTTTGACTATGATCGCGAATTCCCGGCCCTGACCGATACAGACGATCATGGAGGCGAAGACGATCTCGTCATCAATATTCGCGGCGGCGATATCCTGAAGGCCATTCACCCCCATTATACGCAATTGCCCCCGGAATTTTATGAAGCCCTGATTGCCCGGACCGGAAAGCATCCGATTTTCTATGGGCAGCTTGATCCCTCTCCCTATCTGGAAGAGCTCAAGCAACGCTTTCCGACCGCAACTTTCATACCTTCGCGCGGCGTCGAACGCGATTTCGATTTTATCCGCAAATCACACTACATTGTCCCTGCCCTGAGCACATTTTCCTGGCTGGCAGCATGGCTATCAAACGCCAAAAAAATCTTCTTCCCGGTGGCTGGCATTTTCTCACCCGCGCAGCACCCGTCCGCCATGCTTCTGCCCCTCGATGATAAACGTTACGAATTCTATACATTCCCCATCTACTTTGCTCGCAACATCGCGGACTACCGGGAATACATGGATCCGATCCGGAATCTCTGGCAGTATTCCGAAACAGAAATGCTTCGTGATATTTGCAAACCCAAGGAACGCTCTCTCGACGCAGGGCTAAACCTGTTCAATGCTGAAGAATATCTGGCGCTTTATCCTGAATTCGGGCAACTGTATAAGAGCTTCGGAAACTCCGGACTGGTCAACCACTTCTGCGAAGCGGGGTTCTGGGAAAGTCGTAAGCCGTTCTTCTTCGACGAGACATTTTACAGCTCCCGCTACCCGATGGCCGCACTGGCCGTCAGTCAGGGGCACTACCGCGATATGCTCGACCATTATCTCCTCGCGGGTCACAAGATGGGTTATCGCCCCCACCCGTGAAACCGCATGACGTTCTCCCCGGCCTGTAGTTGGGAGAGAACGTCCCCTATCTCGAAGACCCGGGAGAAAAACGGCGATAGGTGAGCGCCGGCAGGGACTGTACCGACTGCTCCACAGACTGAACAAGCTGTTCATGGAAGGGAGAAAGTTCGCAGACCGGGTCCGTGTTCGCCGCGTTCCCCGTCAGTGCCATTGCCTGACAGCGACATCCGCCCCAGTCGCGCTCCTTGCGCTCGCAGGAGCGGCAGGGCTCCGGCATCCAGTCCGTCCCGCGGAACATGTTGAACAGGGGCGAGATGTTCCAGATCTCGGACAGAGTCGCGTCTTTCACGTTCGGGAACGAGACATCCGGAATGATCTCCGCCGCATGGCACGGCAGCACCCGCCCCGATGGCGTGACATTCACGAAACGCTGCCCCCAGCCCCCCATGCAGGGCTTGGGCCGGTCTGCATGATAGTCCGGCGTCACATAATCAATGGACAATCCACCCTTCGCGCGCTCCGCTTCCACCGCACGGGTCGATTCTTCCAGCTGCTCCCGGCTGGGTAGAAGCGCATTGAGGTTTTTCAGCCCCCAACCATAATACTGGGTATGCGCGATCTCGACCCGCCCCGCACCGAGGTCCCGCGCCAGCGCGAACATCTCGGGGATATGGGCAACATTTTCCCTGTGCACCACGAAATTGAGAGTCATTGGAATTCCGGAGGCCCGGATGAGCCGCGCCGCCGCGATCTTGCGGGCCTGCGCGCCCTTGAGGCCGCCAATACGCTCGGCTCCTGTTTCAGTCACATCCTGAAAGGAAAGCTGGACGTGGTCCAGGCCGGCCTTGTCCAAGGATTCCAGCGTGGCTTCGTCCAGCAGGACGCCAGAAGTGATCAGGTTTGAATACAGGTTGAGGCGCCGGGCAACGGCAACCAGTTCGACCAGATCAGACCGGGCCATGGGTTCGCCACCGGAGAAATGGACCTGCAGAACCCCAAGTTCGGCCGCCTGTTCCAGCACGGAACTCCAGGCCGCAGTGTCGAGTTCTGCCGCTTTGCGTTCGAGTTCAAGCGGGTTGGAGCAGTAGGGGCAGGAAAGCGGGCATCGATGCGTCAGTTCAGCCAGAAGGCTCATCGGCGGCGAAGGAAGTGTCATATCTGCAGGACGTTCTTTTCTGTCAGTTCAGAAAAAAGCGCGAGGACATCCTTCGCGATGACCTCACGCGGGGCGGAAAATTCGTTTGCAAGCTGCTGGATGATATCGCCGACGCTGCGTTTCCCATCCAGCAGCCGCAGAATATGCGGCGCGGCGCCCTCAATCACAAATGCTTTTTCAGGGGCCTGCACGATCCACAGATCCCGCACGCGATCGTGCTGGAGCCGGTGGCCACGGGCGAAGAAGAGCACCGTCTCCTCCGCAATACCCGGGGGGGCTTTTGTCATGGAACGAAGGCGCCTGGCGGAATATGGCCGTCCACATAGGCGTAATCGAGCGCATCCAGCATCGTCCACAGGACGGAGCACTTGAACTCCAGCGCCCCGAGGACTTCTTTCTGCTGCTCGGAAGTCCGGGCGTTTTCGCGGACATAGGCCAGTGCGAAATCCGAATCCCGCGGGGCCTGCGTCAGGCGGGGCGTGAAATAGGCCAGCGTCTTCTCCGACACGAAGTCGTAGTGACGCAGCATCCCCGACACGCGCTCGCTGATGATCGTCGGCGAGAACAGCTCCGTCAGCGACGACGCAATAGCTGCCAGAATCGACTGGTCCCGCACGAAGTTCACATAGGCATCGACCGAAAAGCGGGTGGCCGGAAGCAGACCGTCGAGGCTTTCCACATAGTCGCGATCCAGCCCCAGACCGTCAGTCAGCATCAGCCAGCGCGCGACACCGCCCGTTCCGGGTTCCGTGCCGTCATGGTCCTCGATCCGGCGGCGCCATTCCCGACGCAGCTCGGCCGTCGGCAGGCGTGCGAGCAGGGTCGCGTCCTTGGCCGGGATACGGGCCTGATAATAATAGCGGTTCAGCGCCCAGGCCTGAACCTGTGCCTTGTCGAGCCTGCCGTCATGCAGTTTGCGATGGAACGGGTGCCGGTTGTGATACCGCTCCGCACCGATCTCGCGAAGCCGGGCCTCAAGCTGGTCAGGTGTGAGGAGCGTCATGGTGTGTCCAGTCTGAAAGTCATGCCGTCTTCCGCAACCGTCCATCCGGCGCGTTCGACGTCTTTGCGTTCGGGGCTGTCTTCGAACAGAATCGGATTTGAGTTGTTGATATGAATCAACACCTTCCGAGGTTTTTCGCATGTCGTGAAACATTCGACCGGCCCACTGGCGTCATTCACCGACACATGCCCCATCCGCTGGCCGCTCTTGGGGCTCAGTCCGGCGCGGATCATTTCATCATCCCGCCACAGCGTGCCGTCGAAGAAAACGAGATCGGCCGCAGCGACCCGTTCAACGATATCCGGCGTGATGTGCGCGCAGCCGGGAATAAAGAGCAGCGTCTTCTTTCCGTCCGTGATGGACAGGCCCAGCGTCTCATCCGGCCGTGACCCTGCTGCTTCTGCGTAAAGAGGCGCCTTGCCGGGAACGGCAAACGCCGTGAGCAGAAGACCGGAGGGAATCCCGTCCTTGTTCATCAGAGACGTGGCTTCATCGAGAACGAGCGGAATACGCGGGACGATTTCGGGATCAAGCGCGCCGAAGATCGGATTCTCCGCGAGCTGCTGAAGCGTCGATTCGCTGCCCATCAGCCTGAAAGGTTCACGCTCACGAAGCGTCAGGAGCCCCGTTATGGCGTCGATCTCGCCACAGGTCAGCACGACGCCCTGAATGGGCGTTCCGCGCAGGCTGCCCTGATGGTGAAGGGCCGGGGTCTCGATGATCTGCCGGCGCAGATCGGGGGAGGCGTTGAGAATGAACCAGCGTTTTCCGTCGGCACTGACGGCGATGGAGGCCTGGGTCCGGGCTTTCGCGCCCTGTCGCGTGCGGGCGGCCACACAGCCGGGCGCTGCGGAATTCCATTGCGGAAACCCGCCCCCTGCCGCCGCGCCGAGCACGATGACATCAATCATTTTATCACAAACCGTCTGACTGGGGCGCCTCAGGGCGCCCATGAACGAAAACGGCCGCTCCGTGGGGGAGCGGCCGTGCCATATTCCTCAAGGACGGTGCCTCAGGAAAGTGACTTATTTCTTCTCGCCGCAGACATACGAGTTGATTTCTGCGCCCAGCGGGATTTCGGTAACTTTCGGTGTGTTCCAGGCCATGATTTTTCTCCTTGGTCTCCGATAACCGGCAGATGTGACAACAACACATCCACAGGCGCTCCTCATGATTTAGTGACCGGATGCCACTGGAGTTCAAGGGGGTTTTTGGGCAGAACACGCAACTGTGTCCTTTTGCGGATCGTTCTGATCCGTAAGCTCCGTCTTCGTTGCAGGCAAAAAACATGTCCGGCCGTCCCATTGCGCCTTCCGCCGACCCTGCCTGTAGCGACAGCTCCTCTTCGTCCGGAAAGCCGGACGAAAGACTGTTGCCCGACGGCGATTTTCCGGACCCGACGCTCGACCGTAACCTCCTGCGCGAACACCTGAACATCCGGGACATGTGCGTCCTGATCCTGACGATTCTGGCCGTATTCTATTCGCTGTATTTCACAGCCCCGATCCTGCTGCCCTTCGTCTTCGCGCTCGTGCTGAACCTCCTCATGATCGCGCCCATGCGATTCCTGACCCAGCGCCTGCGTCTGCCACGGCATGTGGCGGGGCTCATGCTGATCATCATGATGTTCGGCGTCGTGGGGGGAATCGCCACGACCATTTCCGTTCCGGCCGCCGGCTGGATCACCCGTGCTCCCCAGACGCTTCCCGCCCTGCAAAGCAAGCTGGCCGTACTCAGCGGCCCGATCGACGTGGTCCAGCACGATTACATGCGCCTGTCCGCCATGTTCAGCGGCCATTCCGGCAGTACGCACGCGACGCACGCCGTGACCGGGGCCATCAGCGGGGAAACCGCGCTCTCACGGCTGGGGTCGTCGGTGCTGGCCGGGACGCGCGAACTGGCGGGCGGCTTCTTCTCGATGCTGCTGATGCTGTTCTTCCTCATGACGGAAGGCGACACGCTCCTGCGCCGCTGCGTCGAGATCATGCCGACCTACGCCAAGAAACGCCGTCTCGTGGAAATGGCGACCCAGATCGAGCAGAATGTGTCACTGTATCTTGTGACGATCACGATGATGAACCTGGGTGTCGGGCTGGTGAACATGATCCAGTGCTGGGCGACCGGCATGCCCAACCCGCTTCTGTGGGGCGTTCTGGCCTTCCTGCTGAACTACATCCCCATCATTGGTCCGCTGACGGGTGTGGTGGTCTATTTCGTGGTCGGGCTCTTCAGCTTCCCCTCGCTGCTTTACGCGCTCCTGCCGCCGTCGATCTACCTGCTGATCCATGTGCTGGAAGGCGAGACCATCACCCCGATGCTGCTGGCCCGGCGCTTCACGCTCAATCCCGTTTTCGTCATGGGATCGCTGCTGTTCTGGGACTGGATGTGGGGCATTTCAGGCGCGTTCCTGTCCGTGCCGATGCTCGCGGTCTTCAAGATCGTCTGTGACCATATCGAAGTACTGGCACCGCTCGGCCATGTGCTGGGCGGTCCGACGAGGCGGACAATCAGCAGCGCCATTGTTGCGCAGCTTCAGTCAGAGCCGTGAGGATCGGGGCTTTGCCCCGCGCCCCACAAAGGGGCTCGCCCCTTTGATCCCAATTCCAAATCAAGCGGTTTCCAAAGGCCTCGGCCTTTGGCGGGTTTCAGGGCATAGCCCTGAACAGGCTCCGAATATCTGGCCAAAACCGCCCCTTTCACGCTAGACGCTTCGGCAGAACATTCCTGTCCGGTTCATTATTCCAAGGAGACCCCATGACCCAACTGCCCCGCCGTGGCGTCTGTCTGGTGATCTCGGCCCCGTCTGGTGCGGGCAAGTCCACCATTGCCAACGCCCTGCGCGCGTCGGAACCCACACTGCGCCATTCCGTCTCGGTCACAACGCGCGGTCCGCGCCCGGGGGAAGTGGAGGGTGTGCATTACCATTTCCGGGATATCGCAGAGTTCCGCCGCATGGCCGCGGAGGGCGAGCTTCTGGAATGGGCGGAGGTCTTCGGACGGGGGTATGGCACGCCGCGCGCGCCGGTCGAGGAAGCGCTGGATGCCGGGCATGACATGGTGTTCGACATCGACTGGCAGGGCCATCGCCTGTTGCGCGCGGCCCTGCCGGACGATGTGGTAAGCCTGTTCGTCCTGCCGCCGTCGCTGGAAGAGCTGGAACGCCGGCTGAACAAGCGGGCTTCGGACCATCCGGAAGAGATCGCCAAGCGCATGAAGGCCGCGCTGGATGAAATTTCCCACTGGGCCGAGTTCGATCACACGATCATCAATTCGGACCTCGACACCGCCATTTCGCAGGCCCGCTCCGTGCTCACGGCCGCAAGGCTCTCAACGCGGCGTCAGCGTAACCTTCTGGACATGGTCGCCAGCTTCAGTCGCTGATCCCATCGGGCACGACGGAAGCGGTCGTATCCGGCTGGACCGTCTGCATGGCGGCAGCGAAGGCCGTTGCGTTGGTCATCGAATCCGCCATGGTGGTCGGCATCAGGATGGTGGTGCCACGGTTCTTGTTCATCTCGAAAATGCGGTTGATCTGAAGGATCTGAAGCGCGATCGGTGAGGCCTCGTAGGTCTTCGCCGCCAGCGCCAGTTCATGCGCCACTTCCCGCTCCGCCGAAGCCAGCGTAACCCGGGCAGCACGTTCACGTTCAGCCTGGGCCTGACGGCTCATGGCGTCCTGAAGACTATCGGGAAGCTGCACGTCGCGGATCTCGACGGCCTGCACCGTGACACCCCATTCGCGGGTCTTGATCTCGATGAGGTCCCGCAACTCCCCGTCAATGCGGCGGCGGTCTTCCAGCAGCGTGGCGAGATCCGAACTGCTCACCACCTCGCGCAGGGTCGTAAGCGCGACCATCGAAACCGAGCCTTCATAATTGTCCAGCTCCGTGATCGCCCGCAGCGGATCATGGACCATCCAGAACACGACCGCATCCACATCCACCGGCGTCGTATCGCGCGTCAGGGTCTGGCGCGTATGGACCGGAACGGCGCGGATCCGCTGGTCCACCACGGCGTCGATCTGATCGAGAAACGGCACGATCATGAACAGGCCCGGGCCACGCAGCCCCTGGATCTTCCCCGCCCGCAGGACCAGAACGCGCTGCCAGGAATTGCACATCCGCAGCGACATCATCACCAGAAGCCCCAGAACCAGAGCACCGATCACCCAGCCCGGCGCTTTCGTCAGGGCCGTCAGACCCGCGCCTGCAAGCAGGATCGCGCCCGCGATGGACGCTGCGATCGTATTG
Source organism: uncultured Gluconobacter sp. (assembly GCA_937880175.1). Lineage (GTDB taxonomy): Bacteria > Pseudomonadota > Alphaproteobacteria > Acetobacterales > Acetobacteraceae > Gluconobacter. The sequence continues at coordinate 43,554 of CALFLO010000096.1, read as the reverse complement.
ACCGGCAGCCGTGACCGGTTCCCTGCGGACCGCAACGGCGAGAGGAACGGGAAAACAGGAAATTCCGGCATGAACATCAGCCTTTCGAAACGCCGTCTTTCGGCATCAGGGGTTGGGCAGGGCAAGAAGATCGCGCATGGCCTGAAGAACCGCTTCGGGCTCCAGACCCAGCGCCTGGCACCGGGCGATTGTGGATGCGGCCAGATCCCGGATGTCCGCCGCCCGGCGCTCTTCATCCGGGGGCGGTGGCCTGTCGCTCACGAAACTGCCGCGCGCGCGGAAGGTCTGGATGGCGCCCAGACGTTCCAACTCGGCATAGGCCCGCTGCACGGTGTTGAGATCCACCCGCAGATGCACGGCCAAGGCGCGCATGGTCGGCAAACGGTCTCCCGGACCGAGAAGGCCCGAGCCGATGGTCGCCAGCATGCGTTCCCGGAGCTGGACCCGCAGCGGCAGGCCGCTCGTATCCGACAGAGGTGTGGGAAACAGCAATGTTTCTATGTTGGCAGACATGCATACAAAATTGGGAGAGAATACTTCCGGACGTCAAGAAAATTCGCATCCGCCCCACCCCGTGGCTGGAAATTCCTTTGGGGAACTTGGGAAGACTCCGGCTTCGTGATATGGCCTGCCGTTCTCTCAGTGGCTGCGGACAGCAAGGGAAAGACACTTCATGACAGCGCCCCAGACCGGAACGGACCTTGCTGTCCGCAGTGATTCACCGCTGATTCTGGCCCTGCCGAAAGGACGTATTCTCAAGGCGCTGGCTCCTGTCCTGACGCGCACGGGCATCGAGCCCGACCCGGACTGCCTGACGGAAAGCAGCCGCCGCCTGCGCTTTGGCACGTCCGATCCGAATCTGGACGTCGTGCGCGTCCGCTCCTTCGACGTCGCAACCTTCGTGGCCTATGGCGGAGCCGATATCGGCGTCTGCGGCGCGGATGTGCTGATGGAGTTCGACTATCCGGATATCTACGCCCCGCTCGATCTGGGCATCGGCGGCTGCCGCATCTGCGTGGCGCGCCCCAAAACCATGGTTGAGGATCCCGCGACCGGTCAGTCCCGCCTGCGCGTCGCCACGAAATACCCCACCATCGCGCGCCGCCATTTCGCATCCCGCGCCATCAACGCCGAGATCGTGCATCTGAATGGCGCGATGGAACTGGCACCCACACTGGATCTGGCGAGCGTGATCGTCGATCTGGTCGATACGGGCTCCACGCTGCGCGCCAACGGCCTGATGGAAACCGAGACCATCGCCCATGTCACGAGCCGCCTGATCGTCAACCGCGTTGCGCTCAAGACCCGTCCCGAAGAAATCAGCGCCCTGATCGAACGCTTCCGCGCCGCCCTGACCACGGAAGAAGCCGCCTGATGAAACGCCTCGATACATCCGCTGCCGGTTTCGCCGAAAACTTCGCAACACTGCTTGCCGCCCGTGGCAGCGATGAACGCAGCGTGGCCGAGCCGGTCCGCGCGATCCTTGCCGATGTGCGCAGCCGGGGCGATGAAGCCCTGTGCGATTACACCGCCCGGTTCGATCGCCTGACGCTTCCCGCGGAAAAACTGCGGATCAGTGCAGAAGAAATCGCGTCCGAAGCCACGCGCGTCCCTGCGGATCTGATGGACGCCCTGCGCACGGCCGCGCGCCGGATCGAGACGTTCCACGCCGCCCAGATGCCCAAGGATCTGGACTTCACGGACGAAGACGGCATCCGCCTCGGCATGCGCTGGACCCCGCTGGATGCGGTCGGGCTTTACGTTCCGGGCGGTAAGGCGGCCTATCCGTCCTCCGTCCTGATGAATGCCCTGCCCGCCCGCGTGGCGGGTGTGAAGCGGCTGGCCATGTGCGTGCCGACGCCGGATGGTGTGCTGAATCCGCTGGTTCTTGCGGCCGCGCAGCTCTGCGGCGTTACGGAAATCTACCGGATCGGTGGTGCACAGGCCGTGGGCGCCATGGCATTTGGCACGGACCTCATCGCACCGGTGGACCGCATTGTTGGCCCCGGCAATGCCTTTGTTGCTGAAGCAAAACGGCAGGTGTTCGGGCATGTCGGCATCGACAGCATCGCCGGGCCGTCCGAAGTCGTGGTCGTCGCCGATGGCCAGAACGAGCCCCGCCTCGTGGCGCTCGATCTGCTGGCCCAGGCCGAGCATGACGAGCAGGCCCAGGCCATCCTCATCACGACGGATGCCGCCTTTGCCGATCGCGCTGCCGAAGCCGTCCGCACGGAACTGGAAACCCTCCCCCGCACGGCCATTGCCACGAAAAGCTGGGAAGACCACGGCGCGATCATCGTGGTGCGTTCGCTTGAGGAAGCCGCCGAGATCGTCAACGCGCTGGCGCCCGAGCATCTGGAAGTCATGCTCGACGCCCCGCGCGACTTCTCGGCCATGATCCGCCACGCAGGCGCGATCTTCATGGGCCGCTACTGCCCCGAAGCCGTGGGCGATTATGTCGGTGGTCCGAACCACGTCCTGCCGACCAGTCGCACGGCGCGTTTCGCCTCTGGCCTGTCGGTCTTCGACTTCATCAAGCGCACGACCACGATCGAAACCGATGAAGCCGGCCTGCGCCGGATCGGGCCGGCCGGCGTTGCGCTGGCAAAGTCCGAAGGGCTGGACGCCCATGCGCTCAGCCTGTCGGTCCGGCTGGAAAAGAACTGATCCAGCGTCTCTCCGGGAGGGTCTGATCCCTCCCGGACCGCCCTGTATTACCGAAGCGAACCCGTATCTGGGTCCAGCACCAGCGGCGTGGTGTTCGGCGTCTGCGTGAAATCGAACATCGTGTCGATCTCGCCTGCAGTCGCATCAAACGACCCGCCGCCAAGCCGCTTTCCGCTCAGCCAGTTATCTTCAATGAAGCGCACTACCGAGGCCTGACTTGTCAGGTAATGACTGACAAAGTTTTTTCGGGCGTAGGGTGAGATCACGATAAGCGGGATACGCGTTCCCGGACCGCAGCGTCCGTTGACCGGTTTACCCGCCACACCTTTCGGAGCCGATCCCACCGTTCCGCAGATGCCGGGGCCATTGAGCTGATCGGCCGTGGCATCGAACGAGCCCCACAGGGGCTTGTGGAACGCATGGTCATACCAGCCGTCTGAGTCATCATAATCGATGATGATCGCCGTGCTGGCCCATTCGGGCTGACTCTGGATGAAGTTGACGAGGGTAACGATACCATTCTGCTCATCCAGCGGATCCGAGTTTCCCGGATGGGCGTCCTGATAGGCCGGCATTTTAATATAGGACACTGCGGGGAAATTCCCCGCTTTCACGGCCGTATAGAAATCCCTGATATCATACTGATGGTTTGCCGGTTCACGCGTCGAAGTCCCGGGGATCGTGCTGAAACCGATCGAAGCCGTGGAATTCGGCCGTGCATGCGCCGGATTGGCCGTGCTCGCGAAATACTGAAACCAGGCATGGTGCGCGACATAATCGGTGCGCGTGCCGACCGTATCGGAATAGGTGCTGCGGTTGCAGCCCGTCGTATTATTCGGATTGGTCCGGGTGAGGTCAAAGCCCCCCATGAATCCGCCCCATGTAATTCCCTTCTCATTCAGCAGATCGCCAATGTTCCGGGTGTTGATCAACACCTGTGAGGGGGTGGAGCACACGTCATAAGCCGGGTCTTCATCATTGATCAGGGTATATCCGCCCTGACCATCATGAATGTAAGCGCTGCCGAGCATGTTGCCTTTAATCGGCTGAAGACCATTGGTCTGCCCCGACACAACCTCGATGGCACCCGGCGTGGACGGGCCGAACGTATCGGTCCAGTTGTTGTCGCTCATCGCGTAATACTGCGCGTAATTCCACAGCGCCGTCACCGTGTTGCCGTCAAAATATCCCAGCACCTGCCCCTTCGTTCCAAAAGCGCCAGAACTTCCGGACGTTGCTGATCCGGTATATTTTGGAAACAGATCCATTTTCCCGGCGTCATAAGCCTGCTGCTCCGGCGTATAGCTGTGATTCTGGTCCGCTGTATTCGCCTGCGTCCGGTCGATCCGGAAAGGAAGTGCGGCATCCGGACCATTCGCCGCGCTGGAATTCGGATTGTTCGTAATGAGATGGGCGCTTGCAAGGTTATTGACCGAAGGTGTGTCCGCCAATGCCTTAAAAACAGGCTCGCCACTCACATTCGCGGCTTTGGGATAAGTCGCGAAATAATGGTCGAATGACCGGTTTTCCTGAAATATCACAACGACATGCTTGAGGGGCGTCGCAGTCTGGTATGCCGCGGCCGCAGAAACCGGCGCAGCCAGTCCCAGGGACGGAAAAAGAATGGACCCTGACAGAAGGACTGCCAGACCGGATTTTACGCGTTGCATGCTCTTCATGGACACCTTGGAAAACCTTTCCTCACGACGATCAAACAGTCGCCATCTGTCATGGCAAAACGGGGTTGCAGAGGCCTTGAGCGACACCTCCTTCATCTGTCCTGATGCTTCAGGCGCGTAGGACATCTCACTCATCCTGTCGTTTCCCTGCCTGTCGCGTGTGTGCGTCTTCGGCCTTGGCCGAACCCGAAATATCCGCATCCGTCAGTGTCTCGAGAAACGCTATGATCGCGCGACGTTCGTTTTCGTTCAAAGCCGGTTTCTCTCCAGACTTACGGTCGAAAGGCGCGTCAATAGTATCAATATTGGAACGATCCCTTTCCGTAATATCGTTATAGGCGTCGAGTTTTCCACCTGGTCTGCGCGGGTAAAACTTTTCAGGCTGAAGATCCCGAAGAGCATAAAAATCCAGAACGGTTTCCAGCGTATGGAAAACACCGTTATGAAAAAAGACATGGCGCGTCGCGACATTGCGCAGGGTCGGGGTCACAAACATTCCGCAATATGCCGCAAAGGATTTTCGACCATCGGGCTGAGCATCGCATACCCCAAGATCGTAATAGCTGGCGACAGCATTCCGGCTGATTGCCATGTTGCGTGGCGCGCCGAGCGCCTCATACTGATGATCGGTGAAAAGCGGAGGCAGGCCATCGCGCGTGATATGATCGAGATGGCATGCCGCACAGTTTCCTTTCTGTGGGTCGTTGAACAAAAGATATCCTTCCCGTTCGAGTGGACTGAAGCGGGCTTTTCCTTCCAGCCAGGCATCAAATTTGCTGGAATAGTCGTGGAAACTCCGATCTTCCAGCTCATAGCGCCCAATCGCGAACAGCGCCTCTTCACGCAGAAACGCAGGATCCTGCGCTCCACGCGGTCCCGCCAGCGCAAGAAGAGCCTGCCGGTAAGGCGCCGTGTTCAGACGTGCGCTGACACGCTCAGGCTTGGAGGCCATTTCGTCGGGATCAAAAAGTGGTCCACCCGCCTGCTGCTGAAACGTGTCAGCCCGACCATCCCAGAACAGCCCACCCTGCGGAACGATATGCGCAGCAGAGGACGCCGTATCGGTGGCAGTTTTGCTGCCGCGCTGGTTGCCGGTGCTCGGCACGCCGATAACGCGCGGCGCCACATCGTCATTCCCCAGATCCGGGCCGATACTGAACGGCGGCATACGCTCCAGATAAGTCAGCGTGGGAATGGCCCGCCTTCCCTGCCGATGCAAATCCGCACCGCCCTCAAAGACGGGCGTATCGCCTGAAGGCCCATAATGATTAGCCGGATCGTGGCAGGAGGCACAGGACAGCTTCCCCGAACCCGAAAGCGCCCGGTCATAAAACAGCATGCGCCCGACCTGCGCCATCTGCGACAGCGGAGCTTCCCTCGGACGATGGAAACTCTGCGGACAGGGATTACGACCATCCGCCGCAGGATCGCAGTTGTTCAAGACTAACGACGGAGAGGCGGCTGCGGGCTGGGCATAACAGTTTCCGCCAAGCACAGTCATCCCAAGAACCGCACTGACACAGTGACGCATCCACGTCCTGCTTCCCAAACCGGATGCGGACGATCCAGCAGACGCTCCATACTTTGCAGCCGTCATCAGCAAAGGTCGTGCCATATCGAAATGTGGATTATCCCTCACCGCCGGTTCTGAGTCAGGAGTGCCGTGTTCCGACAGAGGGGCTGATAACGGATTCGGCATCAGGGGAATATGATAGTTTTATGAAGCCGGGTCTGCCTGCCAGCGCAAAACCCATGGCCGAAATTTCGTGAGCCTCACGCCCGGAATTGCTTTAAGGCTTATGCAAAGAGGGAGAACTCAGCCATGGCCAAGTTGTCGATCGGTGATCGTGTTTCGGATCTCAAGGGAACGCATGACGGCAGGCTGGTCGATATCGACGGCCCAACCGGCTATGTGGAGCAGGCCAATGGCGTGGAAGTCGAATTTCCGCTGAGCCAGCTCAAGCCTTACGAGCCCCCGAAAATGGCCGAAGAGCGCACCCTGTCCGGCCCGTTGCGGGATCGGCTCCTGAATCCGGCACAGAGAGCGCTTCTGGCTTCGGTGCCCGGCTCTCTCCTTTCTGCAATCGCAAAAAGCTATGATGCGGGCAGTGACGGGCCGGGATCGCGGCCACCTTTTGCAGCGCTTCCAGAGTCAAAGCGGCTTGAGGCCATCCGGATCTATCTGCCCACGCTGCCGCAGCGGCTTCTGGCGTCGCATATGTCTCTGGTCGTGGCCATGCGCGATATTTCCAAACTGTCCTGACAGACGGGCTCGGCAAGCTCTTTCGTTGCGTTGACGGCGGCAGGCATCATTCGTACAAGCCCGTTTTCTGAATCCGCGAAGCCCCATCAGGCGCAGCTCTACTCAGCGCCGGAGGCGCCGCTCCATCATGTCCCCGACTTTTGCCGATCTCGCTCTGGCACCCACGCTCCTCCGCGCTCTGGACGAAGCGGGTTACGTCACACCCACCCCCATTCAGGCCCAGTCCATCCCGATGCTGCTGGAAGGCCGCGATCTGCTCGGTCTGGCCCAGACCGGTACCGGCAAGACGGCCTCTTTCGCACTGCCGCTGCTGCACCGTCTTGCCGCAACGCCCCGCCCCGCCCCCAAAGGCGGCGCGCGCGTTCTGGTTCTCGCACCGACACGCGAACTGGTTTCCCAGATTGCAGACGGGTTCGAGAGCTTCAGCCGTCACCAGCCGGTGCGCGTCACCACGATCTTCGGCGGTGTGAGCCAGTTCCATCAGGTCAAGGCGCTTGAAGAAGGCGTGGACATCATCGTCGCCGCACCGGGACGCCTGCTGGACCTGATCGAGCAGGGCCTGTGCGATCTGTCGCAGCTTGAAGCGCTGGTGCTGGATGAAGCCGACCAGATGCTGGACATGGGCTTTGCCAAGCCGATCGAACGCATTGTCGCAACACTCCCCGAAGACCGGCACACGGTGCTGTTTTCAGCAACGATGCCGAAATCCATCACGGCCCTCGTCGAGAGCCTCCTGCGTGACCCCGCAAAAGTCGAGATCGCACCGCCATCGACCACCGTAGACCGGATCGCACAGTCGGTTATGTTCCTCGATGCGTCTGACAAGAAAGCGGCTCTTCTGGCGCAGCTCCAGACGCCGGGCATCGGTCAGGCTGTCGTCTTCACGTTGCAGAAGAACATCGCCAACGAGGTCTGCACCTTCCTGACGGAATCCGGCATCACGGCCGAGGCCCTGCACGGCAACCGGTCGCAGGGCCAGCGCGAGCGTGCCCTGAATGCCTTCCGGGAAGGCGATGTGCAGGTTCTGGTGGCGACCGATATCGCAGCCCGCGGCATCGACGTCGATACGGTCACGCATGTCATCAACCACGATCTGCCGAGCCTGCCGGAAAGCTATGTGCACCGGATCGGCCGCACGGGCCGTGCAGGTCGCAGCGGTTTCGCCATCACGCTGTGCGATGCCGAACAGCGCGCCTGGCTGCATGCCGTGGAGCGTGAGATCGGCCGGACGCTGGACGTTCATGACAGCCATGAATGGCACTGTGAAAAGGCCCGGAACTCGACCATGCGCCCGCCTGTCCTCGGTGGCGGTCCGGTCAAGCAGGTCAAGCCGCAGAAGGTGCGCGAGCGCCGCGTCTGGACCGAAGAGGAAAAAATGGCCGCCCGGGCTGCCGCTGCCAAGACATCCTGAACGGACGTCTCCTCGTGCTGCCTGAGAAGGCAGCACGATCCCAGAGTGCCAAAAAACCGCAAGAATCCCCGGACAGGGACCCCTCATGCTTGACCTTTGGGCTGACAGTCCGCACATAGCGGGCTGGATTTTCTGGCTCCGCACCGGAGCCGCTGCCGCGCGCAGATCATTACCCTGTCCCTGAAGCAAGGATTCACATGTCAAAAGAAGACCTGATCGAGTTTACCGGCACCGTCATGGAACTGCTCCCCAACGCCATGTTCCGCGTCACCCTCGACAACGAGCACACCATCCTGGCCCATACCAGCGGCAAGATGCGCAAGAACCGCATCCGCGTTCTGGCCGGTGACCGCGTGAACGTCGAAATGACGCCGTACGACCTGTCCAAAGGCCGGATCACGTTCCGCTTCAAGTAAGACCGTCCGCCGCATGACCTCCTCCCCGTCTTCCGCAGAAGGGTCATCCGGCCTTCCGGACCGTCCGAAGCTCGTTCTGGCCTCCGCCTCCCCGCGCCGCCTGAGCCTGCTGGAACAGATCGGCATCGTGCCCGACGCCGTCGTCAGCGCCGATATCGACGAAGAACCGCGCCCCGGCGAACTGCCGCGCCCGCTCGCGCAGCGCCTCGCCCGCCAGAAGGCGGAGCATGTGGCCGCGCAACGCACGGATGCGGCCCTCGTCCTCGGCGCGGATACGGTCGTTGCGGTCGGCCGTCGCGTTCTGCCGAAAGCCGAAGACGAAAAGACGGCCCGCGCCTGTCTCAGGATGCTCTCCGGCCGTCGCCACAAAGTGCTGACAGCCGTGGTCCTGCGCCCGAGCGCGGGATGGCCTCAAGGCACGGCCTGCGAGCGTCTGGTGGAAACCTCCGTCATTTTCCATCGCCTGACGGACGCGCAGATCGACGCCCTGATCGCGCAGGGGGACTGGCAGGGCAAGGCAGGCGGCTATGCCATTCAGGGCGCTGCCGCCGCCCATATCCGCCAGATCGGCGGCAGCTACTCCGCCGTCGTGGGCCTACCGCTGTTTGAAACCGCGCAGCTCCTGCGCGGCCAGCCGCTCGGTAAGGCACGGGGTGGCAAACCCTCGGGCGGCTGGATCGCATGACCGAAATCCGCGCAGCCTGTTCCCCAGGCGAAGTGCGGATTGCCGTCATGGACCATGACACGCTGCTGGACGCCGCAATCTGGCGTCCCGGTTGCCCGGATGGTCTGGAAGACTGGCATGTCGTCCGCGTCCAGAAGACCGCGCCCGCTCTCGGCGGTGCGTTCGTCCTGCTCGAAAACGGCCAGAGCGGCTTTCTCTCCACCCGCGAAGCCCTGACCGAAGGCGCCCTCACCGCAGCCCGCGTCAGCCGCGCCGCGCAGAACGGCAAGGGCCTGCGCCTGCGCCGGGCTGACATGCCTGCGGACGCGCCATCCACACCAAAGCTGCTCGAACGCGGCCCCTCGCCCCTTGACGAACTGGCGGACCGGTATCCGGACGCTCCGATTTTCGTGGATGATCCGGGCATTGCGGCAAAACTGCCCCTCCGCCTGCGCCCACGCCTTCAGCGTTGCCAGCAGGCATTCGATGGCGCGCTTGAAGCAGATTTCGACAGTCTCGGCAGCCCCGAAGCCGATCTGGGCCTCCTGACCGCCAGCATCTTCCCGACACCCGCCCTCATCGCCATCGACCTCGACAGCGCTGGCGCCCCGGACTTCAAAGGCAATGTCGCCGCCTTCCCCGAGCTGGCACGACAGATCCGCCTGCGGAACCTCTCGGGCACGATTCTGGTGGACCCGGCAGGCGTGAAAACGCGCAAACGCCCGGCTCTGGTGCCGTTTCTACGCGAAGCTCTCTCGGGCGATCCCCTGAAACCGGACATCCTCGGCGCAACCCCCTCCGGCCTGCTGGAACTGACGCGCCCGCGCCGCCGCCCGCCCTTGCATGAACTCCTGTCCTCCCCACATGGACAGGCACTTTCCCTTCTCAGGACGATCCTGCGCGAAAACCGGCCCGGCCGGACGCTGACAGCCTCGATCAGCCTCATCACGGCGCTGGAAAACGACCCCGACGCCCTGGCGGATTTCATATCCCGCCGCGCCCGGCCACTGGATCTTGTTCTGAACCCCAATGCCCCACCCGCAAGCTGGAGCCTGTCATGAGCGATTCCACCTGCCCGATCTGCCATCGCCCCACCGATGCGAACTTCCGCCCCTTCTGCTCGCGCCACTGCGCGGATGTGGATCTGGGCCGCTGGTTCAGCGGGACCTACCGTGTTCCGTCCTTCCGTCAGGACAATGAGGAAGAACAGGACGAATATCGTGACGGGGAGGGTTGATCCCGCCGCGATCATCCGCTACATCCCATCTCCGCAACGGGATTATTCCTGAAGCTTCGGTGCCCAAGTAGCTCAGTTGGTAGAGCATGCGACTGAAAATCGCAGTGTCACTGGTTCGATCCCGGTCTTGGGCACCACTTTCTTCCTGAAAAAATCAGTCCGGTCTTAAGCGCTTTTCGCGAATGAGGCTCCCTGTGTTCTGGCGCGATGCCCTGTCGCGTCCTGACGGCCGGATATTCCATGACGGAACCGGACAGACCATTGCCGTCTGTAACGGCCCTCGTCTATCGTACCCGGAGATATCGGGAACCGAAAAATGGAAGATCCTTTCCCCAGGCCTCGCGATCCTGACATTCCACCCCAGGTGGAACCGGAACCCGTTCCCCAGCCTGAACTTCAGCCCTCCCCCGAGCCCGGAGCCAACGGGTCAGGCCGCCAGACATCAGCCTGGTTTTTCCTGCCCCTGCTGTGCATCTGTCTGTTTCAGGTTGCTGTTCTGGTTCCGCAGATCGCCCATCTGAACATTGGCCCGGGCAGGTTCTTCGGCATATCGCACCATCGGGACGACACCGACAGTGCCCGACTCAACCGCGTCATTTCGGGAACACCCACCTATCCCCAGGCGATGGTTGACCGGCATATCGAAGATCACGTCACGATTGCCTGTACGATTGATGCGCAGGGCCGCTCGCATGACTGTATGATCCGGGAGGGGCATTACGCAGAACTGAATCAGACCGCGCTCGACTATGCGGTTCACGCATCCTATTTCCCCGCGATGAGAGACGGTCACCCCGTCAGCTCACAATACAGGATGCACCTCAACTTCAGCATCCGCTGACCAGAGACTGATGGCAGGAACATGAATTCTCCCCCTGAATGCATCCCAAGCGGGGTCGGAGGCGTTGTCTTTTCAAGCGTCAGTGAAACACGGGTTTTCATCCGCAGGCACTGACAACGAAAACAGACAAAAGGTTTCATGATGTCCTTCAATATCAGCCGCCGTGGTGTCGCCCTTGCAGCCGTCCTTTTCGGAGCAGGTCTTGTCGCAGCCCCCGCCGTTCGCGCTGAGGATACGCTCGGAACCCCGGTCGGACACATCACACTCTCTGCCCATTCGGCAGATGTTGGCATCGGTTACACCTGGGGCGACGGCACCCTGACCTATGGCCATCACACCTATCACTTCAAGGTCAGCGGCGGGAACATCGCAGCCGTCGGTTACTCCACCCTGAAGGCCGAAGGCCCTGTCTACAACCTGAAGCATCTGCATGATTTCGACGGCAGCTATGGCGCTCTTGCCGGTGAAGCGACGCTGGACAAGGGTCTGGGCGGTGCAGTTCTGTCCAACAGCAATGGCGTGCGAATCAAGATCGAGACCGCAACGCAGGGTGCACGTCTGGCAGCAGGTGCGCAGGGTCTGACCTTTACGCTGAGCAAGTAATCTGGTGTCCTCCTGCCGCAGCCTTCTTTCGGAGAAGGCTGCGGTTACAGGTCGGACACTTCCCCCGCGTGCCCGTCTCTTCCGGATTTTTCGCGGGGGAGTGGAGCATGGCCTATAATGGATACCAATATTCTTGTTCTCTCCTTCACCGAGCAGAGCAAGGCATTCCAGGCGTTTTCCGAACTTCGGGAACGCGCTGAAGACCAGAAGCTGGTCGTCGCCAACGAAGCCGTCGTTGAGCGCGGCACGGACGGCAACATCATCATCCATGACAACTGGGCCAACGGCTCTTCCGGTGAGCAGGTTCTGAACGGAACGCTTCTGGGATCACTCGTCGGGCTTCTGCTCGGGCCGCTGGGCGTGCTGCTCGGGGCGTCCATGGGCGCACTGGTAGGGTCCAGCCTGTCGGTTGAGGATGCGGCAATCCGCAGCAGTCTTCTGGCGCAGATCGCATCCGTCATTCCCGTAGGCACAACGGCCGTGATTGCGACCGTGCAGGAATACGTGCCGCAGGTCGTGGACGATCTGGCCGCGTCTCTCGGGGCATCGCTGGTTCTGCGTCGGCCCATCGAAGCCGTTGAGAAGGAAGTTCTGGCCCAGCAGAAGGCTCAGGTTGCCGCCGCAGCGGAGGCCGAACGCGTTCTCGTGCAGCAGCATTCCAATGAATGGCACGAGCGCATGGGCGCATGGCAGAAGCAGGTTTCCACCAGCCTGCATAATCTCAAGAACAAGATCACGGGCGACTGAGACCGTTCCGCTCTTGATCTGAGCCTCTGATGCGGGCCATTGTGACGAAACATTTCCTTACAGGATGTCGTCACGATGGCCCGTTTTCGTATGCTGTTCCTGCTGGCTGGTCTGGGCGCGTTTTCAGCAGCGTCCGCGGCTCCTGTGCCGCCAGCGGTTCTGACGCCTTTCATTCATGACGGCAGTTTCGATCCCGGCGATTACGGGTTTGTCCGTGGTGCTTTTCCGGATGCGACCGCGCAGCAGGTCGCGGACTGGACGGCCATTAAGGCTTACGGCAAGGCCTGCATGCATGATGCCGCACTTGTGCAGGATGCGGAGCTGAAGAAGCTCGGGATTGCGGCTTCTGTTCCCGAGGAATCCGGCTATCAGGACCATGTGTGTATGCAGGTCAACATGGCGGCCGCTGCATCTGCCGGTTTCAAAAGCTGGGAGGATTTCCAGACCGCGATGTCGCAGAGCCTGCCATATTTCCAGATTTATGAAGCGGCCGTCCATGGCGCCGTGCAGGCGCTTGAGAGCAATCCGGCAACGGATACACTGGAAGAACAGCTCACAGCCCGGATCCTGCCGGATCAGATGTGGCGTTTTCCCATGATGGCACGGTCTTTAGAGCAAATCTCTGGACTTGATGCCGCAGCACACACTGCCCTGAACAGCCGGATATCTCTGGCCGTAATAAATGTGGACTGGGACAACAGCCATTGGGCGCGACATGTTCTGCAAACGCAGGGATGGGCAAGCGTGCTGAAGGTGGGACACAAACCTGCGAAGATGCTGTGGACTCTGGTGCAGCACGCAGATGTTGATCCGGTTTTTCAGGTCATGGCGCTTCGTCAGCTTGAACCGCTTGCACGGTCGGGTCAGTTTCCAAAACAGGGATATGCGCTGCTGACGGATCGGGTCATGCTCGCCACAACCGGAAAGCAGCATTATGGCTCCCAGCTTTCATGCCAGAGCCACCATTACGCCCCTTTTTCGCTGGATGCGGGCGGCGACAATCCGAAAACGCTTGATGCAAGACGGGCAGACATGAATCTCCCTCCCGAAGCCACCTACCTCAAGCGCTTCCCACCCCATTGTTAAAAGGGGTGAAGGGGGCGAGCCCCTTTCCGGGTGCAGGGCAGAGCCCTGCGTCAGACCGCCGTCGGACGATCCATGGTCTTGCGCAAAGGATACAGCGCCAGTTCTTCAATGGTCGCACCGGTATTGGTCGCCTGAAGGCCCAGCGTCGTCAGCGGATTGGCGGGGAAGACCAGGGCCGTGGCGACAGAAAGACCGTCATTGGCGAAAAGTTCCAGCGCGCACGCGTCGAGCACCAGCCGCAGGGAGAAGCGACGGCTGTTGGCGATCAGGGGCGTGGAAAAGCGCTCCGTGAAGAATGGCTGGGAGAAGCCGTGCAGGTCACCGCGATCGAGCCAGAGCTGGCTTGAAAACGCGTCGAAGCCGATGGAAAGGGACTCTCCCTGCCCGTTCGAGAACACGATGACGAAGCGGCCCGCGCGGCCCTGTTCGCCGTCCGGCTGCGGGTTGCTGCGCTCATCAACGGTGACGGTCAGGAGCAGTTCGATGGCGGTGCCGGTGGGCAGCGCAACCTGCACGCCACTCTGAGCGGCGATGCGCTCCACCTTGAACGGGATTTTCTCACCCCGGAAGGCTTCGAGCCCGTAGGGACGCTGGACCAGACGCAGCCAGTTCATTTCATCCCGGCGCAGGGACATGCGGCGCGGCAAGGTCATGAGACCGCGCCAGCTCCGGTTGGGGACTTCCTCGCAGTACTGCCAGTTGCCGAACCAGGCGAAATAGACCGCCTTGTTGTCCGGCATGCTGTCATAGACCTGCATGGCGTAGCTGTCCTTGGCGAAGTCCGTCAGGCCGATCACGGTATTGTCGGGTGTAAAGCGCTCGCCGTCGAAATCGCCCACGAAATACTGTGTGACGCTGCCGCCCAGCGGAGCGCCCGGATTGACGGACACGAACAGCACCCAGCGGCTGCCTTTCTCATCCCCTTCAAGGTCGAGTTCAATCAGGTTGGGGCATTCATAGTCCACGCCGAACAGACCGGCTGGACCGAAGCTGCTGAGATGCATCCAGTGCAGCAGGTCGATGGAACCGTAGAACAGCACTTTATGGGCGCGTGCACTGACCACGACCATGATCCATTTGCCGCTGGCCTCGTGCCAGAACACCTTGGGGTCACGGAAGGAATTCACACCGATATTCAGGATCGGGTTGTGGGCGTAGTCGATGTAATGCTGGCCGCCATCGGGGCTCCAGGCGATGTACTGCGTCTGGCTCTGCGGTGTGGCGCGGGTATAGATCGCGACCAGACCACCCGGCATGGGCGGGAGCGCGGGCGGCGCGGCATGGGTTTCGGCCCCATTCGAGGGCGCATAGACCGACCCGAACGGTGCGGAAGCGTTAGGGCCGAGCGCGGGCATGTGGTCGGGGGCGAAAGGCGTGTCAGACGTGGTTTTCCCCAGTTCCGGAGCCAGAGCCTGTACGGCAGCCTGTGTGGCCGTCGGGGGCGCAGGTGAGACGGGGGTTTCGTCCGCTTTGCGCGCCGGGAAAAGCCCCGAGACATTGTTGCGATCCAGCACGACGCAGCCCGTATAGGCCTCGCCCGCCGCCGTCTGGTCGATGGCGACGGGCTGGTCCTGCCAGGTGTAGAGATCGGTGCTGGTGGCATGACCCCAGTGGACGCGCCCGGCGTAAGGGGCGGTCGGGTCGTACTGGTAGTAGAGATGGTAGGTCTGGCCGTCGAAAATCAGGCCGTTGGGATCATTCATGAAGCCGGTAGGCGGCGAGAAATGAATGGAAGGGCGATAGAAATAGTCGCTCTGGGTGCGGATGACAGGCTTGTTATTTGCGCCAGGCTGATCGGCGGGTTCGATATGCGCATTGCTCGGCTGATGGCCGTGAGGCGTGAGCGCATCTTTCGGCGGCGCATCAGCCGCGCTGGCGCTTCCACTCAGGCGCAGGCTGCTGCCAACGGTCCCGGCAACGGTTCCCGCGGCAAGAAGGGAAGTCAGGGCACGTCGGCGGCCCGGCACAGGCAGGTCATTGCGGTCTGTCATGACGGACAGGATACATGAGATGCCCGTTTTCAAAAGAGCGGGCGACCATGACGCCGGACATGACATTGCATGTCCGGCTTTGATACGGACATAGTGCGGCATGAAGCGTCTCGACCCCTTTCTCCTGTCCCTCATTGCCGCCATCGTGCTGGCCTCCTTCCTCCCCTGCCGCGGGCAGATGGAGCATGTCCTGCAACACGTGGTGACAATCCTCATCACGTTCATGTTCTTCTTTCAGGGCGCGAAGCTCGAACGCCATGCCATCGTGGACAGCGTGAAGGACTGGAAGCTTCAGGGAAGCGTGCTGCTCTGCACGTTCGCACTGTTTCCGCTGCTGGGGATCGGGCTGCATCTGCTGTTCCGGACCATCTTCCCCGATGCCCTGTTCGGTGAAGAGCTGTGGTCGGGCATCCTGTTCCTGTGCTGCCTGCCGTCCACCGTGCAGTCCTCCATTGCGCTGACCTCCATCGCGAAGGGCAATGTCCCGGCGGCGATCTGCGCGGCGACGGTCTCCAACATCGCGGGCATCGCACTCACCCCACTGCTGACGGGGCTGGTGCTCGGGCATGTGGGGGCAGGACATTCGCCACTTGAGTCCATTCTCGACGTAGGCAAAGAGCTGCTGCTGCCATTTGCACTGGGACAGATCCTTCAGAAATGGGTCGGGCCGATCGTGCGCAGGCACAAGATCCTGATCTCGTTCACCGATCGCGGGTCCATTATCGTGGTGGTGTATACGGCGTTCAGTTCGGCCGTGGTCGAAGGGATCTGGCACCGGGTTTCGGGCGCGCATCTGCTGGAAGTGGCGCTGCTCGACAGTTTCATGCTGGCGCTGGTTCTGGTGCTGTCGCATCTGATGGGCGACGGTCTGGGACAGACCACCGAGAACAAGATCGCGCTCCAGTTCTGCGGTTCGAAGAAGTCGCTGGCATCAGGCGTGCCGATGGCAAGCGTCATTTTCCCTGCAGCATCGGTTGGCATCATCGTGCTGCCACTGATGATCTATCACCAGATCCAGCTCTTCACCTGCACATTGCTGGCACGGCGTTATGGGCGTCGCGTACTCGAAACCAGCGACCAGGGCACGGCAACCTCGCCGCAGCGTCGCACCGCCACGCCGTAAACTTCGGCGAACAGGGTGTCCGTCAGCACTTCGGCAGGGGTGCCAATACTGACGAGGCGGCCCTGCGACATAACGGCAATGCGCGTGCAAAAGCGGGCCGCGAGCGCCAGATCGTGCAGAACGACCGCCACGGCCTGCCCCTGAACAGCGCACTGGCCGAACAGATCCATGACCGTCAGGGCCTGCGCGGGATCAAGGGCCGCAACAGGTTCGTCCGCCAGCAGGATCGGGGCCTGAACCGCAAGGGCGCGGGCGAGCAGGACGCGGGCACGTTCGCCACCTGAAAGACGGGCTGAAGACCGATCAGCGAACGCACTCATCCCGACCGCATCAAGCGCCTGCTGCACGGCAGTTGCATCCTGTTCCGCCGAGGCCGTGCGGCGATGGGGCAGCCGCCCGAGGGTAACCACATCCCGCACACTCATGCCGACGGCAGCAGGCGCTTCCTGTGGGAGGTACGCCAGATGACGCCCCCGCTGCTCGGGGGGCATGGTGAACAGATCCTGCCCATCCAGCAGGACGCGGCCAGTCTCGGGGCGCAGCAGTCCGGCCATGATGCGCAGCAATGTGCTCTTGCCTGCACCGTTAGGACCAATCAGGCCAAGGACTTCGCCGGGCCGCACGTCCAGCGCGATATCGTTGAGAAGCCTGTTGCCCTGAAGGGTCAGGCTGATCGTGTCTGTCTGGAGGATCATGGCGCGCTCCTCATACCGGCCGTCCACGCAGGCGCCAGACCTGCCAGAAAAAGACCGGCGTTCCGATCAGGGACGTCACGACGCCGAGTTGCAGTTCGGCACCGCTGACAGGCAGGCGCACGAACAGATCCGCAGCCAGCAGAAGCGCCGCACCACCCAGCGCAGACGGCAGCAGAAGGCGCGACGGGCGCGCTCCGGCGAGCGGGCGCAGCAGATGCGGCATAACGAGACCCACGAACCCGATACCACCCGCAACCGCCACACCGCTGCCAACGGCGAGCGCCGTTCCAAGCACGACGCGCCACTGCACCGCACGCAGGGGAAAGCCCATCGTCTGGGCAACGTCTTCGCCCAAGGTCAGGGCGTCGAGGGAACGTGCGGTACTGAACAGCAGGACCGAACCGATCAGAAGACCGGGCGCGGCAATCAGCACGTCATGCAGGCTGGCGTGGGACAGGGAACCCATGAGCCAGTGCATGATTTCGTAGGACGCATAGGGGCTTGGCACGAGATTGAGCGTCAGGGCCAGAAGCGCGGCGCTCATGGAGCCCAGCGCCGCACCGGCAAGCACCAGAACCAGCGTACCGCCGCGCGTGAGGGCCAGAAGCAGGAGTGTCGCAAGCCCGGCACCGGACAACGCCGCCAGCGGAAGCGCAGGCGCCCACAAAGCCGAGACGCCGGTATAGAAGACGAGAACCGCCCCGAGCGCGCCACAACCCGAAATCCCCAGCACACCCGGATCGGCGAGCGGATTGCGGACCAGTCCCTGAAGCGCCGCACCCGACAGGCCGAGCGTTCCGCCGATCAGCAAGGCGAGGATCATGCGCGGCAGACGGATCTGGCCGATAATGGTCGCAGCGATCGTCTCACGGCCATGCAGCATGTCGGACAGGCCCTGAATAACGCCAATTCCCGCCGGGCCTGCGGCCAGTGACAGGATGGCGAGGGCCAGAACCAGTGCGCCGAGTATGGCGACGGTCAGCGCGTAGCGGTTCATGGCGAAGGCTCCGTACCAGTCAGACGGTCATGCGCAGCGATCAGTGCGGTCAGCGCATCGAGAGTATCGGGCGTGCCGCACATGGTCAGGCGGCCGGGAAGCGCCAGAAGATGCGCGCCCGTGAAGCGGTCCCGCAAAGCGGGATGATGCACGACATCCTCTGCTAAAGAGGCGCCTTCAGAAATCATGCCCGTCACCAGAAGATCCGGCGGATGGGCGATCAGTGTTTCCAGCGCGATGGTGCCATCCGGGCGTTCGGACGCGGACAGGCGGAAGCCGGCGCGTTTCAGCAGATCGGAAATCAGGCCGCCCTCTTCTCCCGCAAGATTCGCCCCGATGACCGTGGCTGTCAGGATCCTGTCCGGCTGGGCGGGACGGAGGCTTTCCAGACGCTCACCGAAGGCGCGGATCATCTCCTCGCCGCGCGTATCCTCGCCAATGGCGTGGGCGACCGTACGGATCTGGGTAGGAATATCCGCCAGAGATGCAATGGAAGGAAGCTGCACGAACGGGACATGCAGCGCATCGGTCACGAGCGGAACGGTCGGGCGGTGCCATGTCCCGTCCAGAACAACATCGGGATAGGTGACGACAAGGTTTTCGCCATCAGGACGCTGGACAGGATAAGACTTGGCAGCCTCGCAACGGACGGATTCCGCGCAGTCCGTGGCCAATGGGCTGAGGCCGAGAATATGGGACGGCTCTGCCAGTTCGAGCAGCAGTTCGTCCGTGCACAGGTTCAGGGAAACGACGCGGGTGCTTACCGGAGCAGCGCTGGCCGGTCCGGTAAGCACACCCGCCATCAGGCCCGACAGCAGCAGGACTGCCATCGGGGCTGAAAGGACGTGAAGGAACGCCTTAGAGGCCAAATGTCACACCACCGTAGAAGGACCGGCCCGGCTGGAGATAGCCGACCGGGTTTTCGTAATACCGGTTCCCAAGATTGTCGCCGCGCGCGAACAGGGTAACGAAATTCGCCAGCTTGTATTCCGCGGCAATATTTACCGTCACATAGTCATGACCGATCGTGTTCATGGACGTGTAACGGTCGAGGTCATGCCAGCCACTGACATAAAGCAGGCTCGGCGTGATGCTCAGGCGCTTGGTCGGCGTCCAGATGACGCTGGCCGTGGCCTTGTGGCGGGGCCGGCGCACCAGGGCCGCGCCCGTGCTGCGATCCGTGGCGTCCGTCCAGGTATAGGTGCCGCGCAGATCCACGCTCTTGATGATGCGGTAATCAACGAAAGCTTCCACACCATGCGTCTGCGCGCGGGCGACGTTGATATAGGTGTAGTTGTAACCCGACAGTGCGTAATTGATGAGGTTGCGGACATGGTTGCCGTAATAATCGGCACCAAAGGTCAGCTTGCCGCCCAGAAGACGTTCCTCGAACCCGGCATCGAAGCCCAGAAGACGCTCGGCCCGCAGGTTCGGGTTGGCAAGGGAGTAATAAGCCGGATAGCTGACGAAAAGCTGGTTCAGCGAGGGACCATGGAAGCCCGAACCACCGCTGGCCTTCAGCGTCAGACCGGTACCGGGGATCTTCACGGCCGGGGCGACACGCCAGGTCACGTAATTGCCGTAACGGGAATTGTTGTCGTAGCGGATATTGGCTGAACCGAAGAGAATATCGTGCCAGTGACCTTCAAGCTGGCCCCAGGCGGCATTCGTCGTGGTCTGGGCTGCAACCGGGGTCATGATCCGCTCGCGAATATAGTCATAGCCCACGAGGAAGGAGCCGTTATGGCCGAGATGGGTCAGGCCCTGCCAGTCCACCTTCAGGCGGTCACCACGGTTGGAACTGATTTCCGGATCGCCAGCAGTAATGTCATGACGGCGATAGGTGATGTACCCAACGCCCAGCGTCTGCTCGAACACGCCCTTAAAGGACTTCAGATGCGCCGTGCCGCGCAGAATGGCCTGTTTGAGGTCGCTCTCATTCTGCTGGGCTGACGGGAGCGCCGGATAGGAGCTGTAATCATCGGCGACGTATTCGTAATCCGCCTGCGTCAGATGCGCCGTAAAGCCGAGATCGAAATTGTCTGTCACGTCATAACCGAGCCGCACATTGGCCGTGCGGTTGTCGTTTCGGTTGGAGGCGACGTCATGGTCATGAACCTGCGCGCGAATGGCTTTCGGCACGGCCTGATAATCGCCGACATGGTTATGCGAGACTTCAACCATGTAGTGAAAGCGATGCAGTGACCCCGAGAAACCGGCCGTCTGGTTCTTGGTGGAATAGCTGCCGCCTTCAAGACGGACAAAACCATGCAGCGGTCCCTGCCCCTGCTTGGTCGTCATGTCGATGACGCCGCCCATCGCATCCGCACCATACAGGCCGCTCTGCGGGCCACGCAGAATTTCCACCCGGGCCAGACCGTCCGTCAGAAACTGCGCCGTATCAAATGCCCCGGCCGGCGTGGACGGATCGTTGATGTCCATCCCGTCCAGCCGCACCTTCACTTCATTCGAATTGACGCCGCGCATGAAGATCGAACCCGTGCCACCAGGGCCGCCCGTGCGCACCATATTGAGGCCCGGTTCACGTGCCAGAAGGTCCGCGAGGTCGCGTCGCTGGAGAAGTTCAATGTCACGCTGGGTCACAACCGTAACCTGCGAGCCGACCTTGCTGAGGTCCTGCGGGATACGGTTAGCCGTCACCGTGACAGTCTCGGGAAGGCTTTGCGGAACGGAAGACGTTACGGTCCCGGGCGTGGTCTGCCGGGCAGGAGCGGCAGCCTCTGAAGAACTGGCGGCCGGGGTATTGGGCTTTTGCGGCGGCACCGGTTCCCGGGCCGGGGCGGAGGCCAGCGCGGGAACCGCGACAAGCATGCTCGTCGCGAAGAGAAGGCAGGAAATACGGGGCATGGTGATGGTAATGTCTCGTCGTTCTGCGTCGCCCTCAAGAAGGAGGCAGACCCGCCGTAACAGGGCCTGACCCGGCGTTCCGATGCACCCCGCCCGGACCGTCCTTCGGACAACTCATGCTGACGGCAGGTCTCCTGGCTCATGCTCCGGTGTCAGGCCCCTTCCCGGCGCAGGCCAGTGGGTTCAACTCCTGAAAACCGCGCTGTTCCCCCGTTCCAGGATCACAGCCAGCACTTACAGTTGCGGGGGCAGCCGCAGTTTCGCACTGCGTTCCCTTTTCACCCGGAAGACCGGGCACCGTCAGGTGTCATGAAGCCCCCCGGGCAGGACAAGTCAAACACAAACAGCAGTCCGTGGCTGAATTGACACAATACCATTCTGCAACATGGCTTTCTTTCCGTTACAAACTGTCCTTTGCCTCGAATATCTCCGGCCGTCAGTGTTCCTGCCACCAGATACAGGATCAGGACACGATCATGACGCCGCCCCCTGCTGCCCAAACGGTTCAACCGGACTGCGCCCTCCCTGCAGGCCGCGAAAGCAGGACAGCAGAGGGACCCGGTCTTGGGCAGCGCCTGCTATGCGGCACTTTCCGGGTCCGGCAATACAATGATGTCCATGCCCGGGCCGCTGATCTGCGGCTACGGCTGCCGCTGGGCAATAAGCGCCTCCAGCGCATCGAGCGTATCCGCAAGGCCGGCGCGCTGTTCATCCATGTTCCCAAAAATGGCGGCACGTCGGTCTGTGACCTGCTCTATGGCGGGATCATGATGCATGAGACGTGGCGCTATTATCAGCATGTCGCGCCGGATCTGTGCCGGACCCTCCCCAGCTTCGCGATCTGGCGCGATCCGGTGAAGCGTTTCGTCTCCGCATGGGCCTTCGCCCGTCGTGGCGGGACATCACGGGTCAGGATCCATCCGTCCGTCAACGCACTTTACCGCACATTCCAGACGCTGGACGATGCGATCGACCACGTGGATTCCTGTTCTTCCGTTTACGAGATGGACCATGTGTTCCGTCCGCAGACCCTGTATGTCTGCGACCGTCAGGGCCGGCTGGCCGTCGATCAGCTCGTCCCGATGGACCGGATTTCGTCCCTGCCCGATCTGGTGCCAGCCCTGCGGGGAAGAACAATTCCGCATCTGAACAGCAACATCCACGATGTTGTCCCCACGGCCACGCAGGCAAAAAGGATTCGACAGCTCTACAGCGCGGACGAAGCCCTGCGTCCCGCATGATGAGATTTTGAAACGATCGTCCCCAGAAAAACGCGTTCTGTCTTCCAAATGTCACAATACATGGGGAGTTTCCTGTCATTTATCGCCGTTACGGCAGTGAAATGTGACTAAATTGCCATACCCCCTCCATGTCATAATGTATCACCCTACATCTGATTGAAATAGGGCCGTCACTCATGCTTTTTCTCGGTTGAAAGTTCACCTGACCGAGAAAGACCGAAAACACAATGCGCCTTGCTCGCCTGCTTTCGACTTCGGCCCTGTTTGCATTTGGTACCGTGTCGGCATTCGCCGCACCCGCAGACAGCACGGCTCCTTCTGACAAGAAGGGCCACACGAAAGTCGCTGCTGCCGCTCCATCCATGATGGGCAATACGGCTCCAACAGACGAACATGAAGAACATGTCTCCGTCAGCGGACATCACACCTATTTCGATGGCGTAACGCGCCGCGACGTTGGTGGTGGTCTGATGCAGAAACAGGACTCCGCGAAGTCCGTTTCCGCCATCTCCCGCGACTACATCGAAAAGCAGGCCCCGGGTCAGGACCCGATGCAGCTGATCGCGCTGCTCCCGGGTGCGAACGTTACGTCTTCCGATCCGGCCGGTCTGACGGGCAGCCACATGAGCGCCCGCGGTCTCGACCAGTCGCAGATGGGCTTCACGCTTGAAGGCTTCCCGATCAACGATATCGGGTCCTTCTCGGTGTATTCCCAGGAAATCGTGGACTCCGAAAACCTGCGCAAGGTCAGCCTCGCCCAGGGTTCCGCTGACCTCGACAGCCCGCATCTGAGCGCCACCGGCGGCGTGGTCGACATGTACATGATCGACCCGAAGATGAAGAAGGGCGGCGCATTCGACGTCTCTTACGGTTCGTACGCCTACACGCGCGGCTTCCTGCGTCTGGACACCGGCAAGATCGGCAACACCAATCTGCGCGCCTACTTCTCCGGCTCCTATGCCACGGAAGACGCCATCCATTCCGAAGCAACGAACCGCAAGCTCCATGCTGAAGCGAAATTCGTGAACGACTGGGGTGACGGAAACCGCGTCTCGCTGGCGATCGTCGGCAACCGCCTTTACAACTATCTGACCCCGAGCGTGAACCAGGCGTCCTGGGATGCGTATGGTTTCGGTGTGAAAGACCAGTACGTCGCATCCTGTTACTCGGGAAGCACCTGTACGCGTCCGAACGGCACGACATTCAAGAATAACAGCGGCGCCACGATTTCCAACACTGTCTATAATGGTGCCTACAAGTCTGGTGACGCCAATTACTATAAACTGCACCAGAACCCGTTCACCAACATCTATGCCAGTGCCCCTTCCACCTTCAAGCTGACAGACCACCTCGTCCTGACGGAAACACCATATTTCTGGTATGGCGACGGCAGCGGCGGTGCGGCCTACAGCGTTCCGACAAGCTGGGGTGCAACGAGCATGTCTGGCACGCTTGACGGTAAGACGCCTACCAAGGGTGCCCTGCTCTATGAACCATCCATCACGACGACATATCGTCCGGGTGCCGTCACGAAGCTGACGCTTACCACCGGCGTCAACCGCCTGATGGTCGGTTACTGGTTCGAGTATGCCAAACAGTCCCAGACGGCTCCGGCGACAGGCATTGGCGCAGATGGTACGCCATGGAATCTCTGGGGCGCCGGACCGAACTATGTGTTCAATGACGGCACGACTTACCAGTACCGCGCGAGCCTGACGCAGACACGCACGCACACCATGTTCATCGGTGACAGCCTGTCTCTGCTGCATAACAAGCTGACCATCGACGCAGGCCTGAAATATGCAATCGTCACCCGTGACGGTCACAACATGCTGCCTGATACGTCGACCGGCCCGTATATCAACAAATCCTATTACGAGCCGCTGCCAACCGCCTCGATCCGCTATCAGATCAATCCGGAAATGCAGGTCTTCATTTCGGGTGCCACGAACTTCCGTATCCCGACGAATTATTCCCTGTATGACGCAGGCGCCTATTACAAGAACGGCGGCTACGGTACCCACGCCAACAGCGACCAGAAACCTGAAATTTCGATTTCGGAAGAAGCTGGCTGGCGTTACACGGGCCCGACGGTCATGGCCTCAGTCACATACTTCCATTATAATTTCACGAACCGCCTCATTTCCCAGACCGAATGTCTGGACAATGCTTGTAACTCGTACGCCACGACAAACATTAACGCAGGTGGCCAGACCACAAACGGTGTAGATGCGGAAATTGGAACGCGTCCGATCTTCTATCACATCCGTCCCTATGCCTCGTTCGAATATGTCGATGCCCGCACGACCAGCAACCTGCTGTCCAGCTCCGGCAACAAGGTCGACTATATGCGGACAAGCGGCAAATTCGCACCTGACACCCCCAAGTATCAGGTCGGCTTCAACCTTGATTACGATGACGGAAACCTCTTCGGCGCCTACAAGCTGAAATATGTCGCCAAGCAGTACTCCACGTTCATGAATGACGAGCATATCCCGGGCTACGTCAAGATGGACATTACGGTCGGTTACCGCTTCAAGAACCTTGGTTTCCTGCAGGCTCCGAACATCAAGTTCAACCTGACCAACATCACCAACAACCACTATCTGGGCTTCCCGACGGGCACCCGCGTCAATGCCACGACACAGACAGGTATCTTCGGAAACTCCATCAAGGGCACTGCCCCGACCTACATGATGGCAGCACCGTTCGCTGCAACAGGTTCCATCAGCGCCGGTTTCTGATCTCTTCAGATCCTGCTGAACCTGAATGCCCCATGCCGGTCTCCGGCATGGGGTTTTTCATGACTGGTATGCCTTTGCGCAGGCAGCGAGGCACTCTTGCACTCCACCCGGCAATATGGCCATTTAAGACCGCACCAAAGACGAGAAGGATCCACGGTGGGCAGAACGAAAACAACGGACAGATCAGTTCTGGATATCTATCTGGACGCCCTGCGGGATCACCTGTCCATTGAATCCAAGGCCATCGAGACCGCGCTTTGCGAGCTACCCGTGTGTGAACAGTATCCGGGGCTGTGCCACCGGATGGAGCAGGATCTGGCGATGAGCCGGAGCCATGCGCGGGAAATCACGACCCTTCTGTCCCGGCACGGGCACCCTGCCCCGGTTCCGCATGAGACGGTTTCGTCCATTCTCAACACCGTTTCGGGGCTGCTGCATGGGGGCGAGGAGCATGACGTTCTGAAGAACGTTCTGGCGGCGAGCGGGTATCGCGCGCATCAGATTGCATCGCTTCAGGTTCTGGTCGTGCTGGCGCGGCAGCTTGGCTTTGCGCAGGACGCGGCGGCTTTGGAATGTCTGAAGGAAGAAGAAGCAGCATCGGCCGATGCGCTTGAAGGACTGATGCCGGAAATCGTGGTGCAGTATCTGGCGGCGGTCTGAGGCGACTTAACCCGGCTTGCAAGACATCCGCGAGGGCGTAAACTTCATGCATGTCCTCATTCCGCTTCCTTCATGCTGCTGACATTCACCTCGACAGCCCCCTGAGGGGGCTGAGCCGTTACGAGGGGCTTCCCGAAGCGGAAATCCGTGGCTCCACGCGGCGCGCGCTGGACCAGCTTGTCGAGACGGCGCTGACGGAAAAGGTCGATTTCGTCGTGCTGGCGGGCGATCTGTATGACGGGTCCTGGCAGGATGTGGGGACCGGGCTTTACATGGTCCGGGCGCTGAGCCGACTGGTTCAGGCGGGTATTCGGGTCGTGACGCTTTCGGGCAATCATGATGCCCAGTCGGTCATTGCGCGCGAACTGCCGCTACCGGACGGGATTGACCATTTTTCCTATGATGCGCCCCAGACGCTGCACTGGCCCGAACTGGGCGTGGCGCTGCATGGGCAGAGTTTCCGGGACCGGCATGTCACGCAGGACATGACGCGATCCTATCCCGCACCAGTGGCGGGGTGTTTCAATATCGGTGTGCTGCATACGTCGCTCTCGGGATATGGGGAGCACGAAACCTATGCGCCCTGCTCCGTCGAGACGCTCTCGGCCAAGGGATATGATTACTGGGCGCTGGGGCATGTCCACGCGCGCGAAATTGTCTGCGAACATCCGTGGATCGTGTTTCCCGGCGTGCTTCAGGGGCGCCATGCGCGGGAGACCGGGGCCTGTGGCTGTGAGCTCGTCACGGTGGAGGACGGGATCGTCCGGTCCGTCGAATTTGTGGAATGTGATGTCGTGCGCTGGGCCCGGCTGGAGCTGGATGTCAGCGGGATGCAGACCATGGATGCAGTTCTGGGCGCGGCACGTCAGGCGATGGAAGACGCGCTTTCCGATGCCGGGGGACGGACGGTCATTGCGCGGATCGTGCTGACGGGGCGGAGCGTCCTGCATGACCGGCTATGCGCGTCGCAGGCCTGGAAAGAGGATCTGCGGGGCATTGCGGTGTCGATGGCGCAGGGGACAGCCCAGATTGCACTGGAGAAAATCCGCAACGAGACGTCCGCGCCGGTGCATCGGGCGGGAGTGGCGGAGACGCGGGAGCTGGATCTGGCGCTTGA
Source organism: uncultured Gluconobacter sp. (assembly GCA_937880175.1). Lineage (GTDB taxonomy): Bacteria > Pseudomonadota > Alphaproteobacteria > Acetobacterales > Acetobacteraceae > Gluconobacter. Next base: position 16,504 of record CALFLO010000096.1, on the reverse strand, counting down.
GGGGCTGATGCAGGACGACGAGTTTCTGGCGTCCCTGCCCGAGGCGTTTGAAGGGTTTTTCTCTGCCCTGCCCTCCTGCGTTGAACGCGACAGCCTGATGGCAGAGGGGCGGTTTCCGCTGGAACAGGCCCGGGCGGCCTTGCGGGCGCGCCTTGTGGGGGAGACGGAATAATGCGTTTCGAACGTCTCGACCTTCTGCGCTATGGCGGGTTTCAGGATGCCACGCTGACCTTCCCGAAAGGGGCGCGGGATCTGCATGTCATTTACGGGCCCAACGAGGCCGGAAAATCGACGACGCTCTGTGCGATCCGCGATTTCCTGTTCGGGTTTCCGGAACGTATTTCCGGCGGGGACTGGATGACGGCCGCGCCGCTGCTGCGGGTCGGGGCATGTCTGGAGCAGAACGGGACGGTTTTTGAGGGCCTGCGGCGTCGGGGGCGGAGCCAGACGCTTTTTGCGGCCGATGACAAAACGGCTCTGGATGATCTGGCGTTGCGGAGCTGGCTTGGCGGACTGGATGCGAAAGGGTTCGAAGCGGCCTGGGCACTGGATCATGCGCGACTGCGGGACGGTGGCGAGGAAATGCGTCGGCTGAAGGACGATGCAGGGCTTCAGATTCTGGCGGCTGGACTGGGTCTTGAAGGCGTCGGGAAACTGGCTGCGACGCTTCAGAACGATGTCAATTCAGAATGGAAATCAGGGCGCGCGCGCTCGGCCCTGCAACAGGCCAAGCTGAAGCTGAAGGAGTTGCAGCAGACGCTGCGTCAGGACACGACGACGGCGCGGCAGCTTGCCACGGCAAACCGCGCACTGTCCGTTTCTGAGACGGAACGGGAAGCCTGCGAGAAGGATGCGCAGGCTCTTGGTGTGCGTCGCAGGACCAATTCCCGCCTGAAAATGACGTCCGTTCCGATTCAGAAACTGATGGAGACGGAAGCGGCGATCGCGGCATTTCCGCACTGGGATCTGACGGTTCAGGACTGCGCGCGGATTGAGAAAATCCTCGAAAACCTGCACCGGGAAGAAGAAGCGCTTTCGGCCGCGCGCCAGAAACTTGAGGCTGTGTCCGGGCAGGTCCGGGACTGTGGCGAGCCGCATCCGGTTCTGGCGGAACAGGACGCCATCCGCGCACTTCTGGGTCGGGGTGTTCTGGTTGAGCGTCTTGAGGCGGCGGCGGGAGACCGTCAGGCGCGGCTGACGCGGGACGGGATCTGGCTTGAGCAGTTCCGGGCGCGGCATGGCTGTGAGTCGGGCGTGCTGCCGGACCTGTCGGAACTGGACGATCTGGACCAGCGGCTTCAGGCGCGCGCGCTGCTGCACACGCAGGAGCAGGATCTGCGGGACAGGCTTCGGGAGACGGAACAGGCGCTGAATGCACTTCAGCCGCAATCCGTTTCGGAAGCAGATGGAAATGCAGACGGGGAGCGTCTGCGGCTGTTCCGGCTGGAACTCGATGAAGCGCGGAGCCTCGGTCCGCTGGATGAGCGGATCGACGATCTTTCGGAGGCGAGTGCGCGGCAGGAAGAGGCCACAGCTTCTGCTTATGGGGCGCTGTTGCCCTGGCGTGCGACAGGCGAAGGCCGGAAAGCCGCGCTGACGGCGCTTGCCTTGCCGGACATGGCGGCGCTCGAAGAGGAAGCGCGGCTGCGGGCAGCGCTGGATGAGCAGCGGCGGAGCGCGCGCGATGACGAGCGGGGGGCCGAGACGGAGCGCGCGCATCTCGAGCAGCAGCGGCGACGGCTTGAGGAAGGCGGCCAGGCCGTTTCACGCGAGCAGCTTTGGGCGGCGCGGCAGGAACGTGATCGGCTGTGGCAGGAGATGGAGCGTCATTGCCAGTCCGGGGCCTGTGCGCCTCCGGCGATGCGGGAAGCGTTCGGCGTTCTGGTCCAGAATGCGGATGGTCTGGCGGACCGGCGTCATGACCATGCGGAACAGTCGGCGCAGCTTGCGGCGCTGTCGCGGCACATCGAGGATCTGACGCTGAAGGCGGAAGATGCCCGGCGCAGGGTGGCGCATGCGGAAGCGGAACTGGATCGGCGCGATGTCGCATGGTCGGCTCTGCTGGGGACGTTGGGCGCGCCGGTCCTGCCTCCTGCCCCGCTTCAGGTCTGGATTGCGCGGCGTCAGGAGGCGCTTGCAGCCGAGGAGCAGTTGCAGGTCACGCGGACGCAGTTGCGGGCCGTGACAGAAGCCCGGGCGGATATGCGGCGGCGGTTGCAGGCTTTCGTGCCGGCATGTCCGTCCGACCGGCTGGCGGTTCAGATCCGGCAGGCGGCGTCGGTTCTGGAGCGCGACGAGGCCGTGGCAAAGCAGAATGAGGCCCGGAATGCAGATCAGCGCCGGTTGCAGGAGGCCGTGGCGAAAGACAGGGCCGCGCTGAGCGGACTGGAGCGCAAACTGGCGCAGTGGGACGAAAACTGGGCGCTGGCCTGTCAGGCCTGTCGTTATCCGGGGCGGCCGGACCGGGCGGATCTGCGGGATGTGCATGATGCGCGCGTGATCCAGACGCGGATGGAAAGCGAGCAGAAGGAACAGGCCGCCGAGGCACGGGATATTGCGGCATTCCGCACGGAACTGGGGACGTTTCTTCAGCGCCACGGTCAGGGATCAGCGGCCGAGCTGGAAGCTTTCCTTACGCAGGCGCTGGCCCGCGAGCAGAAGCGGCAGAATGTGGTTCAGGCTCATGCGACGCTTGAGGCCGAGATCGCGCAGAAGGAGCTGAAGATTGCATCGCTGGTGGCGGAGCTGGCGCCTGTGCGGTCAACGCTGGGTCTGGGACCGGACGATGATCTGCGTCATGCGCTGTCGCGGGCGTGCGAGCGGGCTGCATTGTGCGACAGGCGCGACGAACTGCGCGATCAGATCCTTCAGGCCGGAAATGGCCGTCCGATCGATGTTCTTCTGGAAGAGGCCCGCGAGACGGACCCGGCGCAGCTTGAAGAGGAATTCGAGGCCATCGAGGCGGAAACGATGGCACTGAGCGCCCGCAGGTCGGAAGTGGACGAGCGCCTGTTCGCTGCGCGCAAGGTTCTGGACGATCTGGAAAATGCGCGGGGCGTTCATGAGACGGCCGAGGAAATCCAGGAGACGGAAGCGGAGATTGCCGAGCGGGCCAGCCGGTATGTTTCACTCAGGCTTCAGCAATTGATGCTGTCGCGGCTGGTGGAGCAGGGGCGACAGCAGGCGCACGGACCGTTGCTGTCACGTGCGGGGGCCCTGTTTTCTCGACTGACGCTTGGGCGTTATGTGGGGCTTGCGACGGAAGAAGATGGCTCGGACGGGCTGGTTCTGGCAGGATGTCGGCCGGGAAACACGGCGCTCGTTCCAGTTTATGCCATGAGCGAGGGCACGCGCGACCAGCTTTATCTGGCGCTGCGACTGGCATCCGTCGAGCAGGCTCTGGAGCGGGGAATCCGTCTGCCTTTCCTTGCGGATGATCTGTTCGTGACGTTCGATGAAGAGCGGACAGCAGCCGGATTGCAGGTTCTCGCGGAGATTTCAGAGAAAACGCAGGTTTTGTTTTTTACCCACCATGGGTATATCTTAAATCAATCGAAAGAAATCGGCTGCGTAACAGAACTATAACTCCGTTTTTAAAAAAATGTTTACCAAATGCCACTAGGCGGCTTCCCAGTCTTTGGAATGACACCGGGTGACGAAATAGTATGAAATACAGTCAGGCTATTTTCCTATCTCCGGATTTTCCATATAGCCATCCTGTCATGGTTGTTTTGGATGGTTTTACTATTAAAAATGGTTCTTAGCGACGTTCCCCCTTTCCTTCACCGAGCATGGTCGTGACTGAAAGTTCCCGTGGTAGCCTCAATGCGCAGCGTATCATTCCGCTTGCCACACTTGCGGCCCCTCCTCGCGGGATGGACCCTGTGGTCGTTCGCCTCAGCATGGCCCTGTCACCCGCTATTGCCGGAATTTTGGAACAGGAACGGGCAGTGCTGGTGTTGTCACGCCAGTCGACGGGTAGGCTCTATGTGGACCCGCACCAGTTCTCGATGCTGACCACACCGCCGCGTGTCGAGCCTACGGCGGATGTCTTTCTGCTTAGTGTCACCCGGAGCGCACTGCTGCGGCATCTTCCGATGCTTGCGGGTCTGCCGCCCCTGTCTTTCAGCATGGAGAAAGGCCCGGGGGCTTTCCTGCTTTCTGCCGGGGCAATGCTCGAAGCTGGCGTTCTGGAAGGAACAATTCCCCAGACACGACAGCGCCTTTTGCAGCATGTCACGGATCTGCTGATCACCACGATTCTGGACAGTCTGGATCTGGAGGTCAGCGTCGCTGGGCGGCGGCGGCATCGGCAGAAGCACATCCGCCGCTATATCGAAACGCGCCTGCACGAACACGATCTGACGCCGCAGAGCATTGCGGAAGCATCCGGGATTTCGACCCGGGCGCTCTACCAGCTTTTTGATGGCGAATCAGGAGCGGTCGCGGGCTGGATCCTCAACCGGCGGCTGGAACGGATTCATGCCGATCTGACGAACCCAATCCATGACGCGTTACCGATCGCACAGATTGCGCTGAACCATGGTTTTCGCAATGCCGCACATTTCTCCCGACGCTTCCGGCAGAAATTCGGAGCGTCTCCACGGGAAATCCGGCAGCGCTCCACGATCCGTCTGGGCCAGTCAGGGTCTTTGCGTCAGGGCTGACTGCGTTCTGACAGGGCGTCAAAAAAAAGGCGAGGGATAACTCCCTCGCCTTTCTTAAACGAAGCCCGATCTACCGGCCTTATCAGGGTAATTTCTTACTCTGCGGCGGGACCGGCCAGCAGTGTTGCGAGCGAACGGCCAAAACCGGTCGGGTCGGGCAGGGGTTCGCCTTCCTGCACGCGCGCCAGATCCAGCAGGACGCTCGCATAGTCCTTGACGCTCTCACCCTTAGCGACGCGCTCGGCCAGGGCCTTGATGAGCGGATGCTTCGGGTTGATCTCGAGGATCGGCGGCATGGCAGGCATGGACTGGCCGGAACGGCGCATGAGGCGCTGCATCGTCAGGTCCGGGCCTCCATCGGACGTGATGACGACGGCGCTGCCCGTCAGGCGTACGGTGCTGCGCACGTCCTTGACCTGCTCACCAAGCGCGTCCTTAAGGGCGGGGACCAGCTTTTCGACGTCTGCGGCTTCTGTCGTGTCTGCTTCCACAGACTCGAACTTCTCCAGATCACCGTGGGAGTGGGTGACGGAGCGCAGGGGCTTTTCCTGATAGGAAGACAGACGCTCCGGCCAGAAGCCGTCAACCGGATCGGACAGCAGCAGGACTTCGAGGCCGCGGGCGCGGAAACCTTCAAGCTGGGCGGAAGACTTCAGCGCGTCGAGATTATCGCCAGTCAGGTAATAGATGGCGTCCTGACCATCCTTCATGCGGGAGACGTAATCGTCCAGCGTAATCAGGTCGTCACTATAAGTAGAATGGAAGCGGGCAAAACCGGCGATTTCCGTGCGGTGTTCGGCGTCTTCCCACAGGCCTTCCTTGATGACGGCGCCGAAGTTTTCCCAGAACGTGTTGAATCCGCTGTCGGCTTCTTTCGCACGCTTGGTGATCTCAGTCAGGACGCGTTTGGTCACGGCCTTGCGGATGCGGGCCAGGACCGGGGTGGACTGAAGCATTTCACGCGAGACGTTGAGCGGCAGGTCTTCGGTATCGACCACGCCCTGCACGAAGCGCATCCAGTTCGGGACCAGTTCGGCTTCGTCAGTGATGAACATCCGGCGGACATGCAGATGGATCCGGCTTTCGCGGGACTGCTCCATGAAGTCGAACGGACGGGCACTAGGCAGGAACAGCAGCGCTGTGAATTCGGTGACACCTTCTGCGCGCCAGTGCAGCGTTGCGTAAGGCTCATCGAAAGCACGGGAGATGTGCCGGTAGAATTCGGCATACTGTTCCGGCGTGATCTCGGATTTCGGCTTGCTCCACAGGGCCGTGCCTTCATTGGCGGCCTGGTCTTCGGTGGTGCCGTCTTCCTTGGTTTCACGCAGGGTGATGGGCCAGGAAATATGATCCGCCCATTTGCGGATAATCGAACGCAGGCGCCAGCTGTCGAGGAACTCGTCAGCATCGTCCTTCATGTGCAGGACGATGTCGGTGCCCGGCGTGGAGCGGGAGGCGGGGCTGAGCGTGAAAGCACCTTTGCCATCGGACGACCAGGTCCAGGCGTCGTCGGAGCCAGCTTTGCGGGACGTGACGTCCACACGATCCGCCACCATGAAGGCCGCATAAAAGCCCACACCGAACTGGCCGATCAGGCTCGGACGGTCTTCCGGCTTTGCGGCATTCAGCTTCTCACCAAAAGCGCGCGTGCCGGAACGGGCGATCGTGCCGAGGTTCTGGGACAGTTCGTCATGGGTCATACCCACGCCATCATCGGAGATGGTCAGCTCTTTCTGGGTCTTATCCGGGTTGATGCGGATGGACGCATTTTCCGGCAGAGCCAGCGCGCTGTCCGTCAGGGCCTCGAAACGGCGCTTGTCCGTGGCATCGGCCGCGTTGGCGACGAGCTCACGCAGAAAGATCTCACGATCCGAGTAAAGGGCATGGACCACCAGATCCAGAAGCCGTCCGACTTCGGCACTGAACTCATGCTTTTCGGCCGTCTTCTGGTTGTTCGTTTCACTCATCTCATCAGTCTCCGTAGAGGAAAGTGACTTCGATATGCGGTGTCACAAACTTATTTTCAACCGTGATCAGAGGTAAGATGCCAGTGTCATGCCCTTCATGTCGGCAATAAGCGAATAGGATGCCTGAAGCTGGTTGTTGGTATCCGTCACCTGCGTGGAAACCTGCGCCAGATCAGCATCCTTGGCCTGCCCGAGCTGAGTGGTCAGGGCGGACGACATCTGGGTCAGCATGGAGGTCTGGGTGGTCAGGCTGTTCTGCTGGACACCCAGGAGTCCACTCATGTCTCCAAGGCCGCTCGTTACGGTATCCATGGAGTTCTGCAGGCCTGAGATCAGGCTGGAATAGCTGGTTTCGTTGGTGGAAGAAGAGCCCAGGGACGCCACCACCATGAGGTTGCGCATCAGGTCGCGGATGGGCGAGGTGGTGGAGGTGGATGTCGCACCCTGTGTGGCGACCATGCCCACGGAGACCGTTTCGGACTGACCGACGACGACCTGCGTTTTCTGCTGATAGGCCTGATCGGGGGATGTGGAGACCGTCGCGGAAAACGGCTGGCCGGCTGTTGTGTTGCTGGCCAGCGTCTGCGTGGTTCCCAGCACATCATCGGCGCTGGAGAAACCGAGCTGGCTGACGGCCTGTTTGATCTGGGTCGCCAGATCCGAGGTGCTCAGGTCGGTGCTTACGGGGGCGGTCGTGCTCTGCTGCCCGGCGAAAACATAACTGTCGCCCTGCTTTGTATTCAGCAGATTGCCGAGGGACGTCAGGGCCGACTGGGCGGCGGTCGCTGCGGTCGTGACGGTCGAGTAGGTCAGTGTGCTTCCGAGCGTGGACAGCGAACTCGTCAGGTTCTGGGCAATCGTGGAGATCTGCGACAGGGCAGTCTGTGTCGTGGTCAGGGTGTTCTGGGCGTTCGTGACGTTGCCCGTCCAGGCGGAAACCTGCGTGATCGCAGGCTGAAGGGCGAGGGCCTGAGTCCGCGACGATCCGAGCCCGGCATAGCTGCTGGAAAGCACGCCGGTCGATGCTTCAAGCTGAAGCGCGCTCTGGTTCTGTGAAAGGTTCTGGACACCGAGAAGAAGCTGGCTGGAGATACCTCCAAAGCCGAAACTGGAGATGGTTCCGGTCATGATCAGGTTCCGATTGCGCTCAGCAGGGCGCTGAACATTGTCTGGACGGTTGATACGACCTTGGCATTGGCCGCATAGGCGTTCTGCAGGGTCACGATATTGGCCATTTCCGTGTCCACGGAAACCGTGGATGTCCCGGAAAGATTGGCTGTCAGGCTGGTCTGCGTTGTCTGGGACAGGGCGAGGCCGCTGCTCGCATTGTTGGCGGTGGCCGCCTGTTTGGCGGTCAGGGATGTTGCAAGGGAGATGATCCCCTGGTTTCCCGTATATCCCGTAGACAGATTTCCGGTCATTCCGAGGTTTGAACCCGGCGCTGCCGTCTGGGCGGTCCCGGTGGAATCGGATGTGGTTCCAAAGCCGTAACTCAGGACGTTCTGGATGGTCTGCGTGCCGGATGTGCTGCTGTCGAGCAGTTGCGACGGATCATTGGAATATGTCTCGGAGACGCTCATGTCCTGTGAGAAACCTACGCTTCCCGTGGGGATGATGTCTGTCTGGGACGTGCCGGGGACCACGCCATTGGCGCCCGAGGTCGTAAACAGGGGCATGCCCTGCGCCTGAAGGCGGGTCGCGACCGTCGAGGACAGGGAGTCCAGCTGCGCCTGCATGGTGGGCAGCGTCGTATCCCGCAGCGTGATGTTCGCCCCCAGCGTTCCACCGGTCAGATGGGTGGTGATATCCCGGCCGTTCAGGGTGATGGCGGGAATGGTGTTGCTGGAAGACGTGCCGGGATAGGTCGTGCTGACCGAAATCTGGGCCGTTGAGGTGGTGAGCGGCCAGGTGGAGGACACGGTGGCGCCCTGAGTGCTGTTGACGTTGCGCGTGGGCAGCGTGACACCATCGGCCGTGGAGAGGGTCATGTCACCGTTCGGGGACTCTGACCAGGAGACGGAGAGTTCCGAGGAAAGCGACGACAGGGCCGTGTAACGCTGGTTTTCCAGCGCTGCCGTATCCTGACCGGTGCTTTTGAGGTTCATGATCTTGGTGGACAGGGCCCCGATCGTGGTGAGATCGGTATTGATGTCCGAGACCGAGGCAACGACGGCGTTCTGGGCCGTCTGGCGCTGGGTCTGATAGGCCGAGGCGAGAGTGTTGACGGACTGGGCGAAGGTGGATGCGGCGGATACGACCGTGCTCTGGGCGGAGGCGCTGTCCGGCGTGGAGGTCAGGGAGGTCAGGGCGGACTGGAGGTTCCCCAGTTCGTCGGACAGGGTTCCGCTGCTGCCGGATGTTGCGCTGGTGGAGCCCTGAAGCGCGGTGATGTTGGACAGGGAGTTGCTCGTGGCCGTGTAGCTCGCGACATCCGCGTTCTGGGCGTAGAGCGCCTTCTGGACCTGCTCGTTCGTGGCAAGCGTGGTGACGGCAGTGCGGACACCGCTGCCCGTATTGCCAGCCACGGTGGACTGAACGTTGGCATTTTCCTTGATATAGCCGCTTGTCCCCGCGTTGGAGACGTTGTTGGACGCAACGGCCATGGCATTCTGAACGACGTTCAGGCCGGATGTTGCAATCGAGAGTGCGCTGTTCAGTCCCATGGAGCAGATGTCCCTTCAGTTCCGCTTACTGGATCATTGCCAGGGTTGTCTGAAGAAGCTGATCGGCCGTGGAAACGACCTTCGTGTTCGCGCCATAGGCCTGCTGCGCCACGATCAGCTTGCTGAGATCGCCGGTCAGATCGGATGTGGATTCCTCGATGGAGCCCGTAGTCAGGGTGCCCGCGCCATTGGTGTTGACGGCATTGACCTGCGGATTGCCGGACTGCGACGTCGCGGTATAGGCCTGTCCGTTCTGGGGGGACAGGCTGTTCGGATCTGCGAAGGTCGTCAGCGGGATCTTGGCGACAAGCTGGGAATAGCCGTTGTCGAAGGTCGCCATGACAGAACCGTCCGTCCCCATGGAAATGCCGGAAAAGGTGCCGCTGGTCACGCTGTCGGACGTCATCGTCGGAGCGGTGCTGTCTGTGGATGTACCCTGGGTGATACCGCTGAGGCTTACCGTCATATCCTGCGGCGACCCCGTATACTCAAAGCTTGTGGACGCGCTGGTGGTTCCGGTGCTGTTCAGTGGCGTAACGGACGAAACAGCGCCGGTGCTGGAATCAAATTTCACAGTCGCGGCGTTGTCGGGATTACTGGCGTTACTGACGGTCCAGGTCGTGTCATCGACTTTCGTCCAGTTCAGATTGACCGTCGAGGCCGTACCGGTGCTGTCGTAGGCTGTCGTCGACATCGACGGAGAAAGCGTCGTGTCGGCGGCAGTACTGCTGTCGAGAGTGCCGGTTGCGGTCAGCTTCGTGCTCTCGGTCGGCCGGAACGCGATGTTGGAGGGGACCTGAATGGCAGAAAGAGACGTGCCCAGGGTGCCGGTGGAGGAATTGACGTTGTATCCCTCAAGGTAATAGCCGGACGTGTTGACCAGATAGCCGTTCTTATCCTGCGAGAAGTCACCGTTACGGGTGTAATACTGCTGCGTGCCCAGAACGGGGGTGCTGTCGTTGCTTTGGCCGGTGGCCTGGACGACATTGAAGAAGCCATTGCCGGAAATGGCGAGGGCGCTGCTGTTGGTCGAGGTCGTGACCATACCCTGGTTGTCGTTATGCTGCCGGGTGGTGGCGACGACGCTGTCACTCAGGGCCTGACCGTCATTGGCCAGTTCGTTGTTGGTGACGTAGTCCTCGAAACTGGTGGTGCTCGCCTTGTAGCCCGTGGTCTGGCTGTTGGCGATGTTGTTGGACAGGTCGGTAAAGGCATGGGCCTGCGAATTCAGGCCGCTGACAGCGGTGTGGACCGCGTTGATGATCGAGGACATGGCATACTCCCGGACGTGGAACAGGCTGCGGGTCGTATGCCCGAGCATCACCGGAAGGATTCCACGGCGGATATTAAGGAAGTCCTTACAAGCGTGAAAAGGGCGGATTCGCCGGGTCCGGGTTCGGATTCGCATCCTGCAATGGACGCAGAAAACGGCGAAAAAACACGGCTGGCCTCTGGTTCTCCGGTTCCGAACCGGGCATTATGTCCGGGCATGCCACAGTCAGACGACGACCAGAAAAAGCCCAGTATTCCCGACGATTCTCCGGTCAGACCGGCCAGATTCGTGCATGGCAGCATCATGCGCCATGTCGTGACCATGGCCGGCACGGGTGCGATCGGGCTGATGGCGGTCTTTGCCGTGGATCTGCTCAATTACGGCTATATTTCCCATCTGCATGACAAGACGCTGACGGCGGCGATCGCGTTTGCGACGGCTGTCAGTTACGTTCAGGTCTCGGTTTCCATCGGCATGACGATCGGGCTCGGCGCCTGCACGGGACGGCTGATCGGGGCGCGGCAGCATGATGAAGCGCGGCGTCTGGCCTCGGCGTTTCTGGTGGTCATGGTGGTCATTGCCGCGGTTCTGGGGCTGTTGACGGCGACGTTTGCGATGCCTCTGCTCGGCCTTCTGGGGGCGCAGGGCGAGGCGCAGCTTCATGCGGCCAGATTCCTGCGGATCGTCTCACCCGCGCTGCCGCTGGTCTGTATGGGGATGGCGCTGTCGTCGCTTCTGCGCGCCGTCGGGGATGCCAAGCGTTCGATGCGGGTGACGCTGACCGGCGCGGTTGTTTCGGCCTGTCTGGATCCGATCATGATTTTCGGGCTGCATCTGGGGCTTGAGGGCGCGGCCATCAGCACGGTTCTGGCGCGGCTGGCCATTGCGGCCAGCGGATTTCTGAACCTTCGGGGTCATGCCATGCTGGAATGGCCGCAACGGTCCGCGTTCGGGCCTTCGACGCGGCTGATTGGCGGCATTGCGGTGCCGGCGATCGCGACCAATCTCGCAACCCCGACGGGCGCGCTGTTCGTGACGCATGCGATGTCGCGTTTCGGGCTCAATGCGGTTTCGGGACAGGCGACCATTGACCGGATCGTGCCGGTGGCGTTTTCGCTGGTTTTCGCGCTGACGGGATCAGTGGGCCCGATCATGGCGCAGAACCTCGGCGCACGGCAGATCCATCGCGTGCAGGAGGCGCTGCTGGCGGCGCTCAAGCTGACGGCGCTGTGTGTGGGTGTGACCTGGCTGATTCTGGCCGCGGCGCATAATTACATCCTCCAGCTTTTCGAGCTTCAGGGCGTAGGCGTGGATATCGTGCGGCTGTTCTGCTGCTGGCTGGTGCTGAGTTACATGTTCGTCGGATTGCTGTTCGTCGCGAATACGGCGTTCAACAATCTGGGGCACCCGTTCTACTCCACGGGTTTCAACTGGGGCCGGGCGACGCTGGGGACCATTCCGTTTGTGTGGATCGGGTCGGCCTATGGGCCGATCGGGATTCTGGTCGGGCAGTCGCTGGGCGTGGTGCTGTTTGGCAGTCTGGCGGTGGTGACGGCGTTCCGGGTGATCCGGAAGCTGGAGCCGGATATCGTGAAGCCGTAAGGCTGATGATACCCGGAAAATGATGGTTCGAACGGAAGACCTGCTTTTCCATCAGTCAATACTGGTTCCGATTTTCCAGTTCTGGAAGCCAAGACAGATTTCGTAGTCGCAATCAATGGATAGCGCACCCCAAGAATTGAGAAGCAGGTTTTTAACTGTGCCTAATTTTTCTGGTATGGATACAAAATTCATGCTCTAGATCATTCAGACGTTAAAAACTCTGTTTGTAATTGACTTTAAGAGCAATCTTTATTCGGGGATTACATGAAAAAATTTAATATAAGAATTTGGTTTGATGGAAACCCAGGCAATATTATGCCTATGTATTTAACTGCATTGAAAATGCAGCGTCTTCTGGGTTTTGGAGAGATAAATAATGTCAAAATCCCATTATTTAATATAGATCTTCCAGACTTTAGTCTTACTACTCCGCCGGGCGGATTCCATGATCGCTACCATAGCAGTGGAAAAAGATACGGACTTCTTCCATTTCAGGGGCTGAAGAAATTTATTTTAAATTCTGATGCCTGCTTTTTAAGTCTGGAAAGTCTCTATCAAAATATAAATAATTTTCCGCGCAGAGACGAAGTTGATTACGATACTATTTTCCCCCCTTTGGATAGTCGCGAAGGCGGGGGTGAAGATGAGCTTGTCATCAATATACGGGGAGGAGACATTCTTCAGGGCATATCAGACCTTTATGGCATGCTTCCTGTAGAATTTTATAAATTCATCGCCAAAAAGACCGGGAAAAAATGTATTTTTTACGGACAGTTAGATGAATCTCCCTATATGGATGAATTGCGTGCTGCATTTCCTGATGCGACGTATATTCCTTCCAGAGGTGTAGCACGAGATTTTGATTTCATAAGAAAATCAAAGCATATTATTCCCTGTGTCAGTACTTTTTCCTGGATGGCGTCATGGTTGTCTTCAGCAACCAAGATCTATTTTCCAGTCGCTGGGTTACTTAATCCTGCCCAGCATTACTATGGTATGCTGCTACCATTAGATGACCCACGATATGAATTTTATCTTTTCCCAGTATATGAAGCACTTCATGTCAATGAATACCGCTCTTACATAGATCCTATCAGACATTCTTGGCGTTACATGTCACACGACGATCTGAGAGAAGCTGTAAAGCAGCGGACAAGTGATATTGATTGCCATCTTCAGGCCTTCAATATTGAAGATTTTATGGAAATGTACGATGATTCTCGTGAAGAATTTGCTCACCATGGCGTAAGAGGAATGGTGAATACATATCTGGATAAATGGTTTCCAGAAGGTCGTGCTCCCGTTCACGTCGATAGAGGTTACTATACACGAAAATATCAGCAGGCAGCGCTCGACATCAGTGAAGGTCGATACAATAATGAAACTGATCATTTCATCAAATGCGGTCAGTTTCAGGGCTACTACCCGAGGTCAGTTTACGAGGAAAACTCGTAGCGACGAGAAGCCGGTCAGAGTAACCAGATAGCGGGATTCGAACTTCCGGGATCCGCAAGCCAGAGCGCGCAGGTCGGCAAAGCCGCCAGCGCGTCTCCAGAAGGCATCTCTCTGGTCAGAGTTCGCGGCGGCGGGAGGCTCTATCGGGCGGAAAGAGCGCTCTTCTTTGCAGCTTTGATAGTGCTCTTGGCGATTTTACGGGCCTTGAGACGGTCGAGACGCTCTTTCATAGCCATTTTTTCGTAGCGGATGCGCTGGCGGATCCAGTTCAGCAGGCCTGATGCTGTCAGGACGGCGATGCCGACGAATGTCCAGCGATCGAGCGGCTGTTTGAACAGGAAGTAGCTCAGCGCGACACCCCAGGCCATCTGGCTGTATTGCGGCAGGGCGACGCGGTTCGCCGGTGCCCGGGCGGTTGCGAGCATCATGCAGAGCTGTCCGAGAGCGGTCAGGAAGCCGTATCCGAACAGGAAGAACCAGATCTTTGTGCTGGACGGCCATGTGGCGTGGGCCATCATCAGCAGACCGTTTCCAACCAGCGCACCCATCAGGCTGGACCCGAAGAGCGACAGGCGAACGGTTTCCTTGCTCGCGATGCGGTAGGCGATCACGCTGCCCGCGTTGGCGCAGGCTGCCAGAAGGGCGCAGAGATGACCCAGATTGAGCGGTCGCATTCCGGGGCGCAGGACGATGAGAACGCCTGCAAAGCCGAGACCGACAGCCAGCCAGGCCCAGAACGTCACTTTTTCCTTGAGCAGCACGACGGACAGGATGGTGACGAACAGCGGCATCAGGAACGTGATCGACAGCGCCTCTGGCATCGAGAGCAGCATGAAGGCTTTGACGCTGGCGGCTGTGGCGACGAAGACGCAGACCGCGCGCAGCAGCCACATGCCGCGAAGCTTCGGACGCACGATGTCGAGATAGGATTCACCCGATTTGCGGATGAAGGGCAGAATGAGAAACCCGAACACACCGCCAAAAAACGCGACCTCAAAGGGGTCGAGACTCCCGTCCAGCAGTTTGGAAAAGGCGTCGCTGATGGCGAACGCAGAATAGGCTCCGAAGGCCAAGGCCATTCCGGAGAAGAGGGTTTTGGTGTCCATAAGGCGCGGGGACTCTGACGGGAGAGAGAAGGAAACGTGCTGGAAAATGACCCGGTAGCCCCGGAACACCTGATGAAAAGCGTCCGGACCTGAATTGAGGGCATCAGTAATTTCGGTCAGGCTTCTTAGAAGAAGTATTATGGAAATTCAAACCCGTTTCCCCAACATCGAATATTTTATTCTTTAATTGCCGCATATATTAAATCATCACATGTAATTATTTATACATAACATTATAAAAGTTATCTATGGGATGCTGAGGCTGCCTGTGGGGTGATCCTGTTTCATCTGGAGAAATCGACTCTGGAAGGCCGGTTCGTTATAGAGACCGCATTCTTCAATGTGGTTTTCAGGGGACGGTCTGTGCAGTGCGAATGGCGTAGGTCTTACGACAGGCTGGTTCCGATGCTGATTAAAGAGCATTTCGGGGATCCGGGTGTGATGACCCGACAGTTTCCCTACATGAAATCGACGTTCCTCTGGAAAGGGGATGATTTCATTCTCACGCCGGAAGCGCTCGCCAATCCGAAGAACAAGTATCATGGGCTTGAGCGGCTGGCGCAGGAGCATCATGAGGCCGGAGAGTGGCGGCTGGCCGGGGAATACTGGCTGATCGCGGCGGGATGGCGCCGGAACCTGATGGATCCCGAAAACGAGCGTCATGTGGAAGCGCTGCAGTTCGCGCTGCGTCATGTCGAATATGATCGCGCGCTGGCAGAGTGGAAAAAGAAGAAGCTCAGCCGGAACGCGATGCCGTATCCGAGCCAGTTCGGGCTTTCGGACGACTGATTTTCCAGGGCTCTGCGTGCAGGGATGAAAATCCCCGCATGCAGACGCAGCCTGAAAACTACTGACCGAAGACCTGCTGGTAGAAGGCGAGTTCCCTTTGCAGGGCGTCTTCTATGGTGTCTCGGGCGCGGAAGCCGTGGGCTTCCTCCGGATAGACGTGCAGGGCGGAATGTTCCAGTTTTGTGCGCATGGACTCCGCCTGTGAGAGGGGGACGACCCTGTCTGCGCCGCCGTGCAGGAACAGGACGGGAACGGAAATTCCACCTGCCTGCGTGATTGGAGAACGTTTCAGATACACGGCCTCGTCTTCCGGGTATGGGCCGATCAGGCCGTCCAGATAGCGGGCTTCGAACTTGTGTGTTTCTTCGGCCAGCGCGCGCAGGTCCGTGACGCCGTAGAGGGATGTTCCGGCGGCGAAGAGGTCCGACTGGGCGAGAGCGCCGAGGACAGTCAGGCCGCCGGCGCTGCTGCCGCGGATGACGCAGCGGGCAGGATCGGCGAGGCCGCGGTCGAGCACGGCCTGCACACCGGCGAGGCAGTCTTCGATATCCGCGACACCCCACTGTCCGTCCAGAGCTTCACGATAGGCGCGGCCGAAGCCGGTTGAGCCGCGATAATTGACGTCGAGGACGGCGAAACCGCGCGAAGTCCACCACTGCACCTTGAAAGCGAAGGACGGATTGGCCCGCCCGGTCGGGCCGCCATGGGCCATAACGACGAGCGGGGGTTTTTCGCCGTCCTGCAACACGCTGGTGCTGCTGGCGGGGGCGTAGAACAGGGCGTGGGCTTCTGCGCCGTTTGCAGTCGGGAAGGTCAGGGGCGTGGGGGTGGCGATATCGGTTTTTGTGATGCCGGGGGGCAGGGTGACGCTGCTGCGGAAGCGGTCATAGGGCGCGCCGGGGCGACCGATGGCGATGGCGGCGCGCGCGGTGGGGGGCGGCGGGCTCCCGGGGCATGCCCGGTCTTCGCGCCGCTCCGGCAG